>NZ_JBMMUC010000009.1:0-192768 GCF_049257175.1 Pseudoalteromonas mucoides | reverse complement strand
TACCATTAAGTTTTTTACCGGATTGAAGTGCCTTAACTGCATCTTCGAAGTTGAATTGATTTGTCATGTGTCATTCCTGTTTTTATCAGTTTACTGAAATGACACAGATTTTTGAACACTACCTACAATTATCCTTGTGGGCCAAATAACTCTTTTAAGTAAGTATCCAAAAAGTTTAGATACGCGTTAGAGGCGCTGATACGGTTTTCTTTTTTGCTAAAACCATGGCCTTCATCGTCAAATAATACATACTCGACTGGCACACCATTAGCTTTTACTGCGGCAACTAGTTCATCGCTTTCAACTTGTAATACTCGCGGATCGTTAGCACCTTGAATTACCATTAGAGGTTTAGTGATGTTATCGGCATGAAACAGCGGAGAAATAGCACGGTGACGCTCGCCATCTGTCGCTGGGTCGCCCATTTCATCGTACAGCGCTTTTTTAAAGCTTTCCCACCAAGGTGGAATTGAGTTCAGCGTTCTCACCCAGTTAGTCACACCAAAAATATTGATGCCTACTTTGAACTCTTCTGGCTCAAAGGCTAGTGCTGCTGCGGTCATAAAGCCGCCGTAGCTTCCACCCATGATGCCAATTTTATCTGCATCGACCCAATCTAAGCTTTGTAAGTGTTTTTTACCGTAGACAATATCTTGTAAATCATCAGTGCCATGTTTTTTATCATCTAAATGGAAAAATGTTTTACCGTACCCAGAGCTGCCACGGTTATTGACGGCAAAAATAGCATAGCCGTGATTAACTAGGTGCTGTTGCATCGCACTGTAGCCTGTTCGGCTTTGGCCGCCAGGGCCGCCATGCACCCAGATAAGCGCAGGTACTTTATTATTGCTGCTGGCTTGTTTTGGTTTATACAAAACGCCTGGTATGTCTAAACCATCAAAACTTTTAAAGCGCACGATGCTACTCTCTACTAAGTCGTTCTGATTGATATCATCACTTAATGTGTTTGTGAGTTGTTTGGCTTCATTACTACCAACTTGCCAGACAAATAAATTGCTTGGTGAAGTGTCTGAGTTTAAGTAAAACGCCATGGTTTTCTCATCGCGTGAGAAGTTCACACTGCGTAGATTCCCAGCTGGCAATTTAGGCATAGCGATTTCTTTACCGGTATTGGTATCTTTTACGGTCACTTTGGTGCTTGCATCAGCATTAACACCACTTACCTGATAGCGGCCAGAATGAGAGAAATATATAAAGCTGACATCCCAGTCATCCTTTAAAGCAGGAGTATGTTCGCCTGTGGCTAACTCATAACGCCATACCTGTGAAAACTCTCCTTTAGCATCTGTAGAGTAGTATAAATATTTGCTGTCTACAGAGAAGGTATCAGGCGTATATTGAGCCGGTGTATCGTGTTTAGATATTAATTGCGGTTTGAGTGTTTTTTTAAAAGTATCTAGGATGAAAGTATCGCTGTCTTTGTTGGTATTGTTTTTAGATAGGGCAATGTAACGTCCATCAGGGCTAATTGCACCTACATCTAAACCAAGGGTGTTTTGATACACAGGCGTGACTTGATACGTTTTACTATCGACTCGGTATAAGTCCATAAACTTGGCATCACGTTGATTACTGGTAATAAAAAATTGACTGCCGTCTTTAGTAAAGCCTGCAAAGCTTGCACGCGTTTCATCGCCAGGGGTTAAGTCTTTGATGGTGCCATCAGCTTCGCGCACGTAAACATGGTATCGTTCGTTACCGCCTGAGTCTTTGGTGAATAATACGCGCTCATCATTAGGGAAGTAGCGTACTGGGTAGGTGCTGTCTTCAAAATTGGTTAAGCGAGTTTTGCTGCCAGTTTTAACATCAACCTCATATAAGCTGTAAATACCGCTTTCATCACTACTGACAAGTACCTTATCGCCAGAGGGGGAAAAGCTACTGCCCATAATAGATGTTGTATCAAAAAAGGTTTTTGCATTATATGTTTTGACTTGCTGTGTTTGCTCAGCAACCACGGGGGCAGAGGTTGAGTTATTAGATTGACTGCAACCAGCTAACGCAATAGATACTGCACAAGTGATACAGGCAAGTTTGAGGGCTTTTTTCATAGGTACATTCCTTGGATTATAGTTATAGACTTTTAGTGTTAACCGAACGTTTTTTAAACGCAAGTATTTCGCATTTTCAAACAGCAATAAAGTGTTACAAAGCGTGTACCGCACTAAAATAGAAAAGCAGTTATAATTCATTTTCTACATCAAGGAGTATTTATGATAGAAGTCATTGGGTTACATAAACAGTTTGCTGAAAACATATTGTACAGTGATTATAACGTACAATTTATAGCGCCTAAGCTATGTATTGAAGCGCCTAATGGCCAGGGGAAAACAACGTTATTAATGATCTTAGCAGAGCTTGAAACGCGTCAAAGTGGGCAAGTTCTATTTGCAGGAAATACATTATCAGAACCACATAAGCAAGTTGCCATAGCCTCAGACTGTATTTCTTTACCTGATTTTTTAACAGCAAGACAGCTTATAGATTTAGTCATAAATACCCTAGGCTGTAGCTGGCCCAACTCATTGATATCTGGCTTCAATTTTAATGAATTTTTAAATACGCGTTTTGATGCGTTGTCCTCAGGTAACCAAAAGAAATGCCAATTAATATTAGCGCTTATGCGCAATGCCCCGTATTTGCTATTAGATGAACCGAGCGCTGCCCTTGATCAAACCAGTATCCAGTATTTACTAAATTTACTTGATGAATATTTAATTGATAAACCAGACGGGCAAATAATTATCACCTGTCATGAACCCGCGCCATTTATTGAGCATGGCTTTGAGTGTATGCCTTTATGATTGCCAGTTTAACACAAGCAATTGGGCAGTATCGCTGCTTTATGGGTTATCGATATCAGGCCTACAAAACTGAACTCACGCAATTATTGCTGCAGCTTAAAAACTTTGGTTTGTTATTTCTAGTGGTACTTGGCTCTGCCATGCTTGGTATGATTTTACTGCTATTTTTAGGACTGGGGAAAATTATCGATAGCAGCGATGCACCTCAGTATGGTGCACAGATGGCTTGGCTGTACTTGCTGTTGCAAAGTGTCATGTTAAGTGCAATGAAATCGGCGATAAAAAATACCGCTCAGCGTGCGTTTCAACAGACATTAGTAAAGCGGTATTGGCTTGGTTTGATGGATATTAAACTTTTGCTGTTAAGTAATGTCTGGTTGATTGCGAGCCTTATTATCGCGATTGATCTTAGTGTGAGTCAGTGGCTTAGAGTGCCGCATTTCTTGCTGTTTTTACTATTACAATTAGTGCTTGGCATTTTATGTTTATACAGGCCAATAGCGCTTGCTTATGGTTTTTTGTTATCCGCAATCTGGGTAACGTTACCGCTAGATGCCAATCCACTGATTTATCAGTGTGGTTTTATGCTGCTGTTTGCCCTAAGTACCTTGATGGTGCCTTTTTGTTTTACCGCAAAGGTAAAGTTGAGTTCACTTGCAGGTTTTTGGTTATTATTTTTTATACATAATAGCTGGGCTCTAATTTGGCGAGGGGCTTTATTGCTGTGTGTATTTATGGCATCCAAAGTGTTGTTGCAAGAGCGCGCTGATTTAGCTGCTATATTCAGCATTTTATCACTTGCCTTTGTGGTGCTGTTTAGTAGTTCATTACAATTTGATTGTCGTCACCTTCATCAACAATATAATGTATTTTTTAAAATGCAGAATAAGCAAACAGCATTCTTTGTTAGCTTATTTATTCCTAGCTTAATTGTTTTATTATTCGCACTGGTTGGTTTGGGGGCTTTATTTAATCACGCAAGTAACTTGTTGCTAGTAATAGGAGTTGTTTGGTGTTTACTACAACAGATCTTAGCACAAAAAAAACCAGCGCATTATGCGCTGGTTTGGATGGTTATAACAGGTTTGTTACTGGCTGTGTATTAACTGCTAATCAGTTAAGCTGCATCAGCCTTGTTGTCTGCACTTTTGCGTGCGGCTTTACCTGCTAATAAATCAGCAGGGTCAAAGTCATCAACGTTAATAACATCTAAGCGCGCTTTTTCAACATCAGCCAGCTTGTCAGCTTCGGCTTGCGTAAGAATACCGGCATCAAGGCCCATCTGCGCTACTTTATCAAGTTGGAAGAACGGTAACTTAACGCCTTTCTCACGACATACTTTATCAAATAAAGGCTCAACAGCTAGCACGTCTTTAAGCGTTTGCTCTTGGCGACCCACTAAGTTAAGTGGTTCATTGGTTAAGTATACATAACTTGCAAGGCGGTTACGGGTTTCACTTGGAACTTGTAATAGCTGTGCCAATTTGTGCTCAAGTTTGTCTGTTGGTTTACGAACCGGGCGACCAAACGGGAATAACATAAGCTTAAGTGCTGCACGTAACGGCGCTGATGGCATATTGTTAATTAAATCAGCTAATGCACGTTGGCAATGATAAAGGTGATCTTGGCAGCTCCATTGAACAAGCGCAAAGTCTTCTTTTTTACGGCCTTCGTCGTTATAGCGTTTTAGCGTAGCAGACACTAAGTATAGGTAGCTTAGTAAATCACCTAAACGTGCAGAGATACGTTCTTTACGTTTTAATGAACCACCAAATACCGCCATACTGATATCTGACATTAACGCAAGTGAGGCACTAAAGCGTGATGCGATACGGTAAAACTCAGCTGTTTCATCTTTATAAGGCGTACTAGCAAAGCGTGCGCCAGTAAACGCTAGCCACTTAGTACGTACTAAATTAGAAATAGTAAAACCAATGTGACCCATTAATGCTTTATCAAATACCGCAAGTGCTTCTTCACGGTCTTCAATTGAACATGCATTTAACTCAGTTAAAACGAATGGATGACAACGGATAGCCCCTTGACCGTAAATAATCATGTTACGGGTCAAGATATTTGCGCCTTCAACGGTAATGGCAATTGGCGCACCTTGATAGCCACGGCCTAAATAGTTATTTGGCCCAAGCATGATACCTTTACCACCATGAACATCCATTGCATGAATGGTTGAATCACGCATTTGCTCAGTTAAGTGATATTTAATAATCGCTGAAACAACCGATGGCTTTTCACCTAAGTCTACCGCGCCGGTAGACATGCTAACTGCTGCATCTGAGCTGTAAGCGTAGCCTGCAAGTTTAGCAAGTGATTCTTCAACCCCTTCCATTTGACCGATAGGTAAACGGAACTGGCGACGAATGCGGCTATATGAACCACTGGCCAGGGCGATTGTTTTAATGCCACCCACAGAGTTTGAAGGCAGGGTAATTGCACGACCAACAGATAAACATTCAACCAGCATACGCCAGCCTTGACCAGCCATTTCTGGGCCACCAATAATGTAATCAAGTGGTACAAAAATGTCTTTACCGCGAGTTGGGCCATTTTGGAACGGCACATTAAGTGGGAAATGGCGACGGCCAATTTCAACACCAGGCATATCCGTAGGGATAAGCGCACAGGTAATACCAAGATCTTTTGTATCACCTAAAAGGCCGTCAGGATCTTGCATTTTAAACGCAAGGCCAAGTACTGTCGCTACTGGCGCAAGCGTAATGTAACGTTTGTTCCATGTTAAGCTTATACCAACAACTTCTTCGCCTTCCCACATACCTTTACATACAACGCCGTAATCAGGAATTGCACTGGCATCAGAACCAGCTTCCGGAGAGGTTAGGGCAAAACATGGAATTTCTGCACCGCTTGCTAAACGCGGTAAGTAATGATTCTTTTGCTCTTCTGTACCGTAGTGCTGTAGTAACTCGCCAGGACCTAGTGAGTTAGGTACACCCACAATTGACGAAAGCAAAGTAGATTTACTGGTTAGCTTTTGTAATACACACGATTGTGCAAACGCAGAAAACTGTAAGCCGCCGTATTCTTTTTTGATGATCATGGCAAAGAATTTATTATCTTTTAGATATTGCCATACATCTTCTGGTAAATCGGTTAGCTCGTGAGTAGCTTCCCAATCATCCAGCATACTACATACGGTTTCAACTGGGCCATCAATAAACGCTTGCTCTTCAATGGTGAGTTTAGGCATTGGATATTGATGTAGTTTTTGCCAATCAGGGCGACCGCAAAATAAATCAGCTTCCCACCAAGTAGTACCTGCATCAATAGCTGACTTTTCAGTGTCAGACATTGTAGGTGTTACTTTTTTAAACGCAGCAAAGATTGGTTTTATAATATATTGCTGGCGAATGCCAGTAACAGACAGTGGCACAGCGATGATTAAAAAGATTAACCAGCTGATTGCGCCAAAAGCACCCGCAAAGGTACCGATAACAAGGGTTGCGATAGAAACGCCAAGGGCTGTGTTCCAGCTCGCTCTGTGGTAACTCGCGATGCTGAGCAACACGATTAAACCGAGTATAAATATGAGTGTCATGTACTTAATCCTTAATAGAGGTCAGACCACCTTCGTTAGAGTAGCGCTAGAATCGGTAATTATCAAGTGGCTAACTAAGATTATCAGTGAGTTTATTCACATGTTTATAAAGAGTATAGGATAAGGGGCTAACATAAGCTTGCCTTGGTGTTGCTTATGTTTAACAATGCTAGCCTATATCTCAATTCTTCGTTTGTATAAACATAGTGTTTAAGGGTTAATTTATTTTATGTGTGAGTTGCTTGGCATGTCGGCGAATGTGCCGACAGATATATGTTTTAGTTTTTCAGGTCTTTTAGAGCGCGGTGGTAACACAGGTCCTCATAAAGATGGTTGGGGTATTACCTTTTATGAAGGCAAGGGCTGTCGTACTTTTAAAGATCCAGAGCCTAGCTGCCAGTCTGAAATTGCCAAGTTAGTTAAAGCATATCCAATAAAAAGTGTCTCGGTGATAAGCCACATTCGCCAAGGTAATCGTGGTCGTGTTTGTCTTGAAAACACTCATCCATTTACTCGCGAGTTGTGGGGGCGTGAGATCACCTATGCCCATAACGGTCAGCTTTCGAATTATCATGATTTAAAACCTGATTATTACCGACCAGTTGGCAATACTGATAGCGAGCTGGCTTTTTGTTGGTTACTCGATAAAATTCGTGAAAAATACCCAAAACGTCCATCAAATATGGCGTCCGTATTTCGTTATGCGGCAAAGCTTTCGCACACGCTCAGAGAAAAGGGGGTGTTCAATATGCTGCTTACTGATGGGGTTTATGTATTAGCGTATTGTACTAATAACTTACATTGGATCACCCGCCGCGCACCATTTGGTAAAGCAACTTTAATAGATGCCGATATGGTGGTTGATTTTCAACAAGAAACCACACCTAATGATGTGGTTACTGTGATTGCAACTCGCCCATTAACAAACGATGAACGTTGGCAAAAAATGGAACCAGGTGAGTTCGCGTTATTTAAAATGGGTGAATTAATTTAGTTTTAGAAGTACTACCACTTTAATTAAGTTTCAAGATTTAGCTAACTATTTGAAGCATAGTACTCACTTAACACAAGCTCATAGATTCCTAGAGTATGTAATTAATTACATACTCTAACGGCAAACTAAGAAGTTAAAATTTCGTTAGTTAAGAAATTACATCAAAGCTAGCTGGGCCAAGGGAAAGTTATCAATAAAGATAATTTTACATCTTGTTTAAAGCTTTAATCTTATAACCACTCCCACAAAACCCATCAACACCACTACTATCCACACTGGCAAATTACCATATTGACTATAAATGCTATCACCTTCAATAAGCTTAACGTTCACTTTTAGGGTTTCTGCTTTGAACTGTGGCATGCTGATTTGAGTTTGACTGATAGGGTCGTAGACACCGCTGATGCCATTATTTGTTACGCGAATAAGCGGGCGTTGTAATTCAAGGGCACGCATACGGGCTATTTGCATATGTTGATGAGGGCCGTGGGAGGCACCAAACCAGGCATCGTTACTGACCGTAAACAAAATATCAGACTCGCTGTGGTAATTGCCACGTACGAGGTTAGCAAAGGCGATTTCGTAGCAAATAGCAGGAAGAATATTTAAGCCATTGGCGCGTAGGTTGTTTTGTACTTCATCACCCCGTGTGAATGATGACATGGGTAAATCAAACAAGGGCGCGATAGGGCGTAAAATATCTTCAAATGGTACAAACTCACCAATCGGCAGTAACTGGTGTTTTCTATAGCGATTTTTACCTAGGTATTGATAGTGGCCGTGCTCATCACTACGTTCTTTATTACCCAGTACTATCAGGGTGTTGAATATAGTTTTGGTATCAAGCTGGTAGTCTACAATACCCGTAATGAGAGCTGTTTTATTAAATGAGGCGGCGCTATCAAGACCGACTAAGAAGCTGTCGGCGAGGGCTTCTATTTCAGGCACCGCAGCTTCTGGCCAAACGACTAAGTCAGCGTTCCAGTGAGGGCGCGTCATGTCTTGGTACTTACTCATGGTGGTCCAAAATTCACTGGGCTCAAACCGCAAATGTTGCTTTATATTACCCTGAACGAGTAATGTGCTGATGGTTTTATCGTTATAGTGAGGGCTTTGAGATAAATTGCCAACCAGTGAAATGAGGGCAATTAAGGCTGTCGTTGCAATAGTGCTCTTTAAGCTGCGATTGAACAGTAATTGGTAAAATGAAAATGCGATGGCAATACAGATTAATGTTAGACCAAACTCACCGAGCGTGGGGGCTAAATAATTTAATGGGCTATCGGTTAGTGTGTAACCAAAGCTTAGCCAAGGAAAGCCAGTCAGCACTACACCACGTAAATACTCTGTAACAGCAAAACTGCTAATAAGTAATAACCCATAGCTATGTGGGCCGCTCGCAAAGCGTGTAGCAAACATAAAGGCAAGGGCAGGGTAAATAGCTAGATAGGCACATAGCAGTACCATAAGGAGCACTGAGGCTGCTAGCGGCATACCACCAAAAGTGGCTATAGACACATGCACCCAACTTATACCAGCACCAAACCATCCTAGACCAAACAGAAAGCCATATTTAGCGGCTTGTTTGCTGGGCTTTTTACCGTATTGTTGGTTATGTGAAGTGTAAATTGCCACGATTAGGCAAACAAAGGTCAGGGGCCAAATCCCGAATGGAGCGTAGCTTAAAGTTAAAAAGAGGCCCGCAACCAGTGCGAGCCATGCTTTTTTATCTTTAGCTAAATGTAGGCAGTTAGTCAGTATTGTCTTCACTGTCGCTGTCTTCAGCCTTAGGTACAGTAACTTGTAGTTGCAATAACCGACGGTTATCTGCATTAGTTACTTTAAATTGTAGGCCATCGATTTCGATGGTTTCGCCGCGTCCTGGCATATGGCCAAACGCATGCAACACAGTGCCGCCAATTGTGTCGGCTTCTTGTGTGCTGTAGCCTGTTTTAAATTTTTCGTTAAAATCATCTACAGGTGTTAGCGCTTGCACTACATATACATGTTTGGCAAGTTGGCGAATATCTTGTTGTTCTTCTTCTTCATCGTGTTCGTCTTCAATTTCGCCAACGATGATTTCTAAGATATCTTCTATTGTAACAAGCCCTGACACACCACCGTATTCATCAATAACAATAGCCATGTGGTAGCGTTGTTGGCGAAACTCATTCAATAGTGTGTCTACGCGTTTACTTTCAGGCACCACAACGGCTGGGCGTAAGTAATCGCGTAATGAGGGTAATTGGTCGTCTTTATTTAATATTAATGGCAATAAATCTTTTGCTAATAAAATACCTTCTACATGGTCTTTGTCTTCGCATACCACAGGAAAACGTGAATGCGTTGAATCAACCATCATCGGAATTAATTGTTCTAGCTGTGCGTCAACTTCTAAGGTGATCATTTGTGAGCGCGGGATCATGATGTCTCGCACTTTAAGCTCAGATACACCAAGCACACCTTCAATCATCTCTTTGGTTTCAGGATCAATGACATCCCGTTCTTGCGCATCGGCAATTACTTCAACCAGCTCTTCTCTATTCTGGGGTTCCCCTTGCAACATTTGGGTAATTCTACCCAACCAGGTCTTGCTAGAAGAACCCTGGCTAGTCTGCGAGTTATCGTCGCTCATTGCGTCTATCTGCTCCGTTAATTTAAATATCGTCCCGATATGGGTCTGCTATGCCTAGATCGGCAAGTAATTGCTTTTCTATGCTTTCCATCTCATTCGCATCTTCATCCTTTATATGGTCAAATCCAAGTAAATGCAAGCATCCGTGGATCACCATATGAGCAAAGTGGTCATGAAAGGTCTTTTCTTGTTCATTTGCTTCGGCTAAAACAATCGCTGGGCAAATGATTAAATCACCTACTAATGGGAGTTCAATCCCCGGTGGTGCTTCAAATTCAAACGACAAAACATTTGTCGGCTTATTTTTACCACGGTAATCATTATTTAGCTGTTGGCTTTGTTCTTCATCAGCAATAACAATGGTTAGCTCTGATTCGTCGCGATATTGACTGAGTACTTTGTTAGCCCATAATGCGAATTGTTCAAGGCTCGGTAAGTTGTCAAACTCACAGGCTATTTGTAAATCAAGTTCTGTTGTCACAGTATTACTCTTTAGTCTCAGGGTCTGATTGCTCGGCATTAGCGAGTAAATCTTTAGCGCGTTGTTTTTCGGCGCGTTTAATTCGGTCTGCTTCATCGTTGCGCTCATAGGCTTCAACAATACGGGCAACAACAGGGTGGCGAACAACATCGTGTGATTGGAAAAAGTTAAAACTGACTTCTTCAACATCACTGAGCACTTCAATAGCATGTCGAAGGCCAGAGCGAGCACCGCGTGGTAAATCAACTTGGGTGATATCACCAGTGATTACCGCTTTAGAGTTAAAGCCGATACGTGTTAAGAACATTTTCATTTGTTCTACAGTGGTATTTTGGCTTTCATCTAAAATAATAAAGGCGTCGTTTAGTGTACGACCACGCATAAAAGCAAGTGGCGCTACTTCAATAACATTTTGTTCAAGTAGCTTTTCAACTTTTTCAAAACCCATCATTTCAAATAACGCATCGTATAACGGTCGCAGGTATGGGTCGATTTTTTGGCTTAAATCACCAGGTAAGAAACCTAACCTTTCACCAGCTTCAACAGCGGGGCGGGTAAGTAATATTCGGCGTATTTCTTGACGCTCTAGGGCATCAACGGCTGCGGCTACTGCTAGGTATGTTTTACCCGTACCTGCAGGTCCAATACCAAAGGTAATATCGTGACGAAATATATTCGATACATAATGCCCTTGATTATCGTTACGAGGTTTAATTACGCCTCGACGCGTTTTTATTACTACTTCTTTGCCATATTCGCTTAACTCGTCTTGTTCGAGGGCAGTTGATTCAGTTATGGCTAAATGTACTGTATTGGGTTCAATGTCATTAACTACGCCACGCACAGGCTGTGTTTCAACATACAGGTCTTTAACAATTTCCATTGCAGCAAAGGCACTGGTGGTTTTACCTGTAATTTTAAAGTAGTTATCGCGATGAGTGATTTCGACGCCCAAACGGCGTTCAATTTGCTTGATATTTTCGTCAAACGGGCCGCATAAAGAAGAAAGGCGCTTATTGTCGGAGGGTTCTAAATAAATCTCTAATTTTTTTAATTGATTACTCAAAATTGCTTCCTGTTTTGGTGTGCCAGCTATTGCCGGCACAGTCATTATCGCCTACGGAACGAATGTCGCAACACCGATTTCATTCGGCGTTACTTGAGGTTCAGGTTGCGCTGCTTTACTTAAAATTTCAGCAGGGGCAACATCACGGCGTAAGTTCATTTCTGATTCTGTACGAATTAAGTCACCACGTAAAGAGTTAGGTAGTGCTTCAGTGATACGTACATCAACAAACTGACCGATCACATTATGTGGTCCTACAAAGTTCACAACGCGGTTGTTTTCAGTTCGGCCACGCAGCTCCATCGGGTTTTTCTTCGATGGCCCTTCAACGAGTATACGTTGCTCGGTATTAAACATTTGGCGGCTTATTTGCTGTGCCATTTGAGTAATACGGTTTTGTAATAAGTATAAACGCTCTTTTTTCTCTTGCTCAGATACATCATCGGGTAAGTCAGCGGCAGGTGTACCTGGACGCGCACTGTAGATAAAGCTAAAGCTCATATCAAAACCAATGTCGTTAATTAGGTTCATTGTGGCTTCAAAGTCCATCTTGCTTTCACCAGGGAAACCAATAATGAAATCAGATGACATGCTTAAATTCGGGCGAATTTTACGCAGTTTACGAATTGTTGATTTGTACTCAAGTGCTGTATGGCCGCGCTTCATTAAGTTTAAAATACGGTCAGAACCACTTTGCACAGGTAAATGTAAGTGATCAACTAGCTCAGGTACATCTGCATAGGCGTCAATAATATCAGGTGTAAATTCTACAGGATGCGATGTGGTATAACGAATACGGTCAATACCATCAATGGCAGCAACATAACGAATTAAATCTGAGAAGTAACAAATCTCACCATCGTAAGTTTCACCGCGGTAGGCGTTTACGTTTTGTCCAAGTAGGTTAACTTCACGTACACCTTGCTCAGCAAGTTGAGCAACTTCAAGTAACACGTCATCAAGTGGGCGACTTACTTCTTCACCACGAGTATAAGGTACTACGCAGAAAGTACAGTATTTTGAGCAGCCTTCCATGATTGAAACAAATGCACTTGGACCTTCTGCTTTAGGCTCTGGTAGGCGGTCAAATTTTTCAATCTCAGGGAATGAAATATCAACCACTGAACTGCCTTTATTACCTTGTACTTGTTTTATCATTTCAGGTAAACGATGTAACGTTTGCGGGCCAAAAATGACATCAACAAAAGGAGCACGTTGACGAATAGAGTCGCCTTCTTGAGAGGCAACACAACCACCAACACCAATAATTAAATCAGGCTTGTCATCTTTTAATAACTTCCAACGCCCCAGTTGATGAAACACCTTTTCTTGTGCTTTTTCACGAATTGAACACGTATTGAGTAGAATGACATCTGCTTCACCGGCTTCTTCAGTTAACTGATAGCCGTTGGTTGCATCGAGGAGATCCGCCATTTTCTGAGAGTCGTACTCATTCATCTGACAACCCCAAGTTTTAATATGCAGCTTTTTACTCATTGAAATATAGCCTCGTTTTCAATTCGGTAGTGGCACTAAAGTGTGCTAGAAACAGGATTAAGTGATGTGAGCATTTAAATGCCCGCTAACTTAAAGGACGCGTATTTTATCTGGATACCCGCCCAGATCCAAGTATAGATTTGATCTTTGTGGTTTGAAATCAAACAAAGTGTGTAATAGTACGGCTAAGGATTAAAGCAACTCGCATTTTTTCAACTAAGTACGTTACAATCAACATCATAATTAGTGACCTTAGTTGTGATTAAAAATATGCAAAAAAACAAAGTTATCGTTGTTGGCGGTGGTATGGTCGGCGCAGCAATGGCTGTAAAATTAGCGAAGCAAGGTTGTGTTGTACGTGTGATAGAACAACGACCTATCAATGCTGAGCAAATACTGCAAAGCGACACTATCGATATACGCGTATCAGCTATTAATCGTTTTTCTGAAAACCTGTTAGATGATCTCGGTGCGATGACACATTTAAAACAGTCACGCTTAGCGCCATACCAGCAATTAGAAGCGTTTGAACGTGTTGGCGATAACCTATTGTTTGATTGTAAAGATATTAATACCACACATTTGGGTCATCTAATTGAGAATAAATTAATACAAGCTAGTCTTTGGCAGCAATTTAAGCAGCATGACATTGAAGTACTTGATATTAAGTCAGCGATTTGTGTCATTGAACAAACAGCGCAAGATATTACTTTAATTTATGGTGAAGAGCGTTACAGTGCCGATTTAGTTATTGCAGCAGACGGTGGTCAATCCCAATTACGCGCAAAAGCAAATATTGGAGTAACTGGTTGGCAATACCAACAACACTGTATGGGGGTTTTAATTAAACTTGATGCTGCGCAGCAAATTAAAACATGGCAACAATTTAAACCTAGTGGCCCAGTTGCATTTTTACCTATGCAAGCACCTTACGCTAATTTAATCTGGTACGACGACGCAGCTAAGTTACAACGTTTAAATAAATTACCTACAGATCAGTTAAAACAACAAATAATCGAAAATTTTGCGCCACTAGCGGGTGATTTCGAAATTGTTAACCAAGCTGTATTTCCACTTGCTCGTCAACACGCTAATCAATATTCATCAGGACGTTTAGTGTTAGTCGGAGATGCGGCTCACACTATAAACCCTTTAGCTGGACAGGGAGTTAATCTAGGCTTTCAAGATGTAGCAGCCCTTGGTGATATTTTAGCAACGGTAGATGACATAGGTGCTGCAATACACCTTAAACACTACGAGCAGAGCCGTCGAAAAGCAAACTTACTGATGATGAGTATGATGGATGCCTGTTATTTTGGTTTTTCGAATCAACTGACACCGTTGCAATGGGCACGTAATCGCTTTTTGAAATTAGCGAATAATGCTGGTCCGGTAAAAAACTGGGTTTTGAAATACGCGATTAGTGGTGAAATGAAATAACTTTACGCTCGAGTGGGGAAAGCTCACTCACACTAATTTGATTAAAGATTAAAGATTAAAGATTAAAGATTAAAAAATATAAATGAAGATAGTGATGATTCAAGAGAAGTAATAAGAAATTGGCTGGGATACCAGGATTTGAACCTGGGAATGCCAGGATCAAAACCTGGTGCCTTACCGCTTGGCGATATCCCAACTCTAAATTTGGATGAGTTTTAGTTCTAATTAAGAACATGGTGCGGAAGGAGAGACTTGAACTCTCACAACCGAAGTTACTGGAACCTAAATCCAGCGCGTCTACCAATTCCGCCACTCCCGCAGTTCTATATTCTTAAACAACATTTCTTTGGTAGAAGAAGTTGGCTGGGATACCAGGATTTGAACCTGGGAATGCCAGGATCAAAACCTGGTGCCTTACCGCTTGGCGATATCCCAACTAAGAATTATTTGATAATTTTAGTTCTTATCAAGAACATGGTGCGGAAGGAGAGACTTGAACTCTCACAACCGAAGTTACTGGAACCTAAATCCAGCGCGTCTACCAATTCCGCCACTCCCGCAGTTCTATATTCTTAAGCAACATTTCTTTGGTATAAGAAGTTGGCTGGGATACCAGGATTTGAACCTGGGAATGCCAGGATCAAAACCTGGTGCCTTACCGCTTGGCGATATCCCAACTAAGAATTATTTGATAGTTTTAGTTCTTATCAAGAACATGGTGCGGAAGGAGAGACTTGAACTCTCACAACCGAAGTTACTGGAACCTAAATCCAGCGCGTCTACCAATTCCGCCACTCCCGCATCGAATATACAGGTAATACTGTTTTGGAACCTAAATCCAGCGTCTAATTCAAGACAACTGCCAATTCCGCCACTCCCGCATACTTGTGTAATAAAACACATGGTAGTTATTTTAAACTCTTCATTGAGTGCAATTTAACTCTTGCAGATCCACTTCTAAAAGAAGAAATGGTGGCTAAGACGGGATTTGAACCTGTGACCCCATCATTATGAGTGATGTGCTCTAACCAGCTGAGCTACTTAGCCATTGTTGGCTGGGATACCAGGATTTGAACCTGGGAATGCCAGGATCAAAACCTGGTGCCTTACCGCTTGGCGATATCCCAACAGAAAACAATTGATAGTTTTAGTTCTTATCAAGAACATGGTGCGGAAGGAGAGACTTGAACTCTCACAACCTAAGTTACTGGAACCTAAATCCAGCGCGTCTACCAATTCCGCCACTCCCGCATCGAATATACAGGTAATACTGTTTTGGAACCTAAATCCAGCGTCTAATTCAAGACAACTGCCAATTCCGCCACTCCCGCATACTTTGTGTAATAAAACACTAGGTAGTTATTTTAAACTCTTCATTGAGTACAAAAAAGAATGGTGGCTAAGACGGGATTTGAACCTGTGACCCCATCATTATGAGTGATGTGCTCTAACCAGCTGAGCTACTTAGCCATCTTTTTTGTTAGCACTTCATCGCTGAGTGCGGGGCGTATTATGCTGATATGACCTAAATCCGTCAACACCTTTTTTGCAAAAAAACACTTATCAGGGTTTGTTTGCAGGAAAATTAAGCTAAGAGGCTATTTTTTATTAAAAACGCTGTTTTTTTAACAAGTAAATGAGCATCAATACTCGCGTCACTATTATTCGATAATAGCACAAAAACAAAAAAGGCTCGTAAATACGAGCCTTTAAAATCATCGCTAAACATTATTTAGCGTAAATAGTAACTATACGTTGAACAAGAAGTTCATTACATCGCCATCTTTAACAATGTACTCTTTACCTTCTTGACGCATTTTACCTGCTTCTTTTGCACCACTTTCCCCTTTAAAAGAGATGTAGTCATCATAAGCAATCGTTTGTGCGCGGATAAAGCCACGTTCAAAGTCGGTATGGATCTTACCCGCTGCTTGTGGTGCGGTTGCACCTACAGGAATGGTCCATGCACGAACTTCTTTTACACCAGCCGTAAAGTAAGTTTGAAGATGAAGTAATTCATAGCCACCACGGATTACGAGGTTAAGACCAGGTTCTTCTAAACCAAGGTCAGCCATAAATTCAAGTTTGTCTTCTTCCTCAAGCTCAGAAAGCTCTGATTCAATCGCTGCACATACCGGAACAACGACCGCATCTTCTGCTGCTGCAATTTCACGTACGCGGTCAAGGAGCGGGTTATTTTCAAAACCATCTTCAGCAACGTTAGCAATATACATCGTTGGTTTGATAGTTAAGAAGTTGATAGAAGCAATGGCTGCTTTTTCTTCTTTAGTTAGCTCTAAAGAACGTAAGGTTAACCCCTCATCAAGGTGTACTTTTACTTTTTCAAGTGCAGCATTTTGATCTTTTGCATCTTTATCACCGCCTTTCGCTTTTTTGGCATTACGGAAAAGCGCTTTCTCTGCACTGTCCATATCAGCAAGTACGAGCTCAGTGTTAATTACGTCGATATCGTCAGCTGGATCAATAGTACCTGCAACGTGAATGACATTTTCGTCTTCAAAGCAACGAACAACATGACCAATCGCATCTGTTTCACGAATGTTAGCTAAAAATTGGTTACCAAGACCTTCACCTTTTGATGCGCCTTTTACTAACCCTGCAATATCAACAAACTCCATACTGGTGGGAAGAATGCGCTGAGGGTTAACGATTTTAGCAAGTTCGTCTAAGCGTGCGTCAGGAACCGGAACCACACCTGTGTTTGGTTCGATGGTACAAAAAGGGAAGTTAGCGGCTTCAATGCCCGCTTTAGTTAATGCATTAAATAATGTAGATTTACCAACATTTGGTAAACCAACGATACCACATTTAAAACCCATAGTAAGATACCTTGTTTAGATCCGTTTAACCGATTTAATAACGATGTTACTAGGGTTTAAACGAATGAAGTCTGTTTTGTGCTTTTAACACACCGTCTTTTGCAAGTATTTCCATACAACGAACTGCTTCATCTACAGCGGCATCCATCTTTTCTTGGTCTTCTTTGGCTGCTTTTCCAAGCACCCAACCAGTGACCATTTCACGATGTCCAGGATGACCTATACCAACGCGTAAACGCATAAAATCTTTTTGATTTGCCATTTTTGCAATAATGTCTTTTAAACCATTATGACCGCCATGTCCGCCGCCTTTTTTTAATTTAGCAACGCCGGGGTCTAAATCCATTTCATCATGTGCAACTAAGATGTTTTCAATAGGGATTTTGAAAAAATTGGCTAAACTACTGACCGACTTACCACTTAAATTCATGTAGGTGGTGGGGATCAATAATTTGAATTCTTGGCCTTGAATGATCACTTTGCCGGTTAGGCCGTGATATTTAGGATCGTGTTTAAGCGTACAGTTGTAGCGTGCTGCGAGTTGCTCGATGAACCAAGCACCTGCATTGTGGCGTGTGTTTGCGTATTCGGGGCCTGGATTAGCCAGGCCCACAAGCATTTGAATAGAATTCAAGGTGCAAGACCTTAAATATTATTCTGCAGCGTCTGAAGCTTCTTCGTCTTCAGCTGGAGCTGCTTTGTTAGCTTTAACAGTAACGATTGACTGATCATGGCCTTCACCTTTAGCAAGTTCAACTGATTGAACGCCAGAAGGAAGCTTAAGCTCAGAAAGGTGGATTGAATCACCAGCTACTAGGTCAGAAACGTTAACTTCAACGAATTCTGGAAGTGCTTTTGGAAGACATGTGATTTCAACTTCAGTTAACTGGTGAACAACAGTAGCACCAAGTTTAGTTACTTTATCTTCGCCGATGAAGTGAAGAGGAACTTTAGTGTGAAGTTTATGAGTAGCGTCAACACGTTGGAAATCAAGGTGAGTAAGCTTAGGCTTGAATGGGTGACGTTGGATATCTTTTAAGATAGCTTCAACAGACTCGCCGCCAATGTTAAGCGTAAGAATGTGAGTGTAAAAACCTTCGCTTTCTTGTGCTTTGATCATATCTTTATGAGCAAGAGTAAGCGCTACTGCTTCTTTTTCTGCACCGTAAAGGATTGCAGGTACTTTGTCTTCGCGACGTAGGCGGCGGCTCGCACCAGTACCAGTTTCTACGCGAAGTTCAGCGTCATAAGTGTAAGTTGTATTAGACATAATGTCTCCAATAATTTAAAAGTGTTAGGGCCTTTGCGACCAAGGTCCCTAGCCAAAAGGCGCGCTATCATACCACCACCTCTTAGTAAAAGAAACACAGGGTAAAAAAAAAGCGCCAATTAGGCGCTTTCATCACTGTAAACTAGTGTGCTTAATGTTCAAACATCGCAGAGATAGACTCTTCGTTGCTAATACGACGAATCGTTTCAGCAAGCATATCTGCAAGTGTCAGTACTTTAATCTTGTCAATCGCTTTTAGCTCTTCAGATAATGGGATTGAATCGGTAACAATTACTTCGTCAATGACAGAATTACGGATGTTTTCAGCTGCAACCCCAGAAAGAATTGGGTGAGTTGCATAAGCGAAAACACGTTTTGCACCGTGTTCTTTAAGTGCTTCTGCTGCTTTACATAAAGTACCGCCAGTGTCGATCATGTCATCGACAATGATACAATCACGGCCTTCAACATCACCAATAATATGCATTACTTGAGAAACGTTTGCTTGTGGGCGACGTTTATCAATAATAGCAAGATCGGTATCGTTGAGTAGTTTAGCAATTGCACGAGCACGGACTACACCACCAATATCAGGAGATACCACAACAACATCTTCGAAGTTACGGTTTTTCATGTCTTCAAGTAGCACAGGGCTACCAAACACGTTATCAACTGGCACATCAAAGAAGCCTTGGATTTGCTCTGCGTGTAAATCAACCATAACAACACGGTCAACACCTACACTCGATAGAAAATCAGCAACTACTTTTGCTGTAATTGGTACGCGGGCAGAACGTACACGACGATCTTGACGTGCATAACCAAAATAAGGAATGACGGCTGTAATACGACCTGCAGATGCACGACGTAATGCATCAACCATAACGATTAACTCCATTAAGTTATCGTTAGTAGGGGCACAGGTTGATTGCACAATAAAAACATCCGAGCCACGAACATTTTCATTTATTTGAACACTGATCTCACCGTCGCTAAAACGGCCAACAACAGCATCGCCAACTTCAATATATAAACGTTTTGCAACTTTTTGAGCTAACTCAGGTGTTGCGTTACCAGCGAAGAGCTTTATGTCAGGCACGGTAGGGTTCCTCAGGCACTGAATTTTGGGACTAACAAACGAGGCAAATGCGTCATTTGTTAACTTACATTGTATTTTACTTGTACGTTACTTGATTGCTTAAATGAATTGCGTTCAACTGCGTATGGGCAGGAGAGGTATTAACGCTACTGGTAACAAAACCATCCCAATTATGGGGGAGGTTTTCAAGAACATGTTGTGCTTCTATTTGCGTTGCAAATTCAACAAAACAACATGAGCCTGTACCAGTCATCTTAGACGGAGCGTATTTTAGCAACCACTGGAGGGTTTTTTCAACCTCAGGACAGAGCTTTTTAACTAATGGCTCGCAGTCATTACGTAAAACCAGCTGTTGCCAATCACCTTTAAGCTTGGGTGTATTGCGTGTTAAATCAGGGTGAGTAAAAATTTTTGCGGTACTTACATGCTCACTTGGGTGAACAACACAATACCATTTTTGTTCAAGCTCAACATCGATCAACTTCTCACCAATCCCTTGTGCTAAGGCACTTCGACCATTTATAAATACAGGAACGTCTGCGCCAAGTGTCACACCCAAGCGAGCTAATTCAGTAAGAGAAAGCTTACACTGCCATAATGTATTAAGTGCTAAAAGGGTGGTTGCAGCATCTGAAGAGCCACCGCCAACACCGCCTCCCATTGGTAAAACTTTAGTTAAATTTATTTTTGCGCCTAGGCTGGTTTTTGTATGCTTTTGCAATAATACAGCTGCTTTATAAATTAAGTTGTCAGTTAACGGGATATTTTTAGTGTCACCAGTTACCTCAATTGTATTGGTATTTAATAAGGTAAACTCTAATTGATCGCCGTAATTTAAAAATGTGAACAGGGTTTCAAGTTCATGGTAGCCATCGTCACGGCGACCATTTATATGTAAAAATAAATTGAGTTTAGCAGGGGCTATTAATGAAAATTGAGTTAGTGTGCTATCAGTCATGTTCGTTGAAGTACCATTGGTATAATTGAATTTTTATTTTGATATTTTGATGTTTCAAAGTTAGTCTTTTCGGTAACCAAAATCCTGCATATTGTTGATAATCACCGTAGCTAATATGCCATTTTTGACCGTTAAGAGACTGCCACATTACATTCTTCGCGCGGCCAAGTTCATCTACTTGCAAAGACTCATTCGAAACCGTGCCTTTGAGCCAATCATCGGCACTATCCATTGGGATAGTAAATCCAGTTAAACGATTTAATAATTGTGCTGCATTGGTATCGTGGTAGGTATCACCATCGTACTCAAGCTCAGCACCTTGGGCATCTTGTTTAAGTGCTAATACACGAGTACCAATAAAGGAGGTGAGTACCAGTTGATTCAAATCATCTTGTTGTTGCCAATTTAAATTGGCAGATTGACGCTCATCAGGGCTAATAAAAGCCAGCTTCCCCTCAACTTGCCATGTATTTTGCGCTGAAAGTTTTGCTTTCCAATCAACATAAAGAGACGTTTGTGGGTCAATTCGCTGTGCGCAACCACTTAAAAATAAAAAAAATGTGAGTAAAATCAAATATAGTCGAATCAAATGTCGTTCCTTACTTTCCATATTCCAATGATTTTTGATAAAATTACTGCCTTTCGAGCATGGCTTAGCAATATTTGGCACATATGACCATAGTAGCACTTGGTATTAATCATAAAACCGCATCTGTAGAACTGCGTGAAAAAGTCGCCTTTTCACCAGAGCAATTATCAGAAGCATTACAGCAATTGAGTGATCATGATCAGTTTAATGAAGCGGTTATAGTATCAACCTGTAACCGTACAGAAATCTATTGTAGCCTTGCTCAGCAAAATTCCCAAATACTGTTGCAATGGTTAGCCAGTTTCCATGGGTTAGATGAACAAGAACTGAGCAAAAATATATATTGCCACCAAGATAACGAAGCCATCAATCATTTGATGCGGGTCTCTTGTGGTTTAGATTCGCTTGTTTTAGGTGAGCCACAAATACTTGGCCAAATAAAACAGGCTTATAATAGTGCAAAAAACCACAACTCAGTGGATGTGGTATTTGACCGTTTATTTCAAAAAACGTTTTCAGTGGCAAAACAAGTGCGCACTGAAACTGACATTGGAGCAAGCGCCGTATCTGTTGCATATGCCGCAGTTAATTTAGCAAAGCATATATACGGAAAACTGAACAAAACTAAAGTATTGCTTATCGGCGCAGGTGAAACCATTGAGTTGGTTGCCAAACATTTATACCAAAACGAACCGCAGCAAATTACGGTTGCTAATCGCACAATAGAACGCGCACGCTCTCTAGCCCAAGACGTATCCGCTGACGTCATCGCGTTAGCACAATTACCTGAGCGTTTGCACCAAGCCGACATTGTAATTAGCTCCACCGCTAGTACGTTGCCTATTATTGGTAAAGGTGTGGTGGAACAAGCGCTTAAACAACGTCGCAATAAGCCAATGTTATTTATAGATATTGCGGTTCCACGGGATATTGAAAGCCAAGTAGGGGAGCTTGATGCTGCCTATTTATATTCCGTTGATGACTTACAAGCCATTGTGAGCGAGAATATCGCCTCACGCGAGCAAGCCGCAGAAGAAGCACAAGATATTATTACTCATCGCAGTGCCGAATTTGCAATGTGGATGCGTTCACTTGATTCTGTCGATCTAATTCGCAGTTATCGTCAAGATGTACAAGATATAAAGTCTGAGCTGGTTGATAAGGCTATAAGCCAATTAACAACCGGAAAAGACGCAGAAAAAGTAATTTTAGAGCTGGCCAACAAATTAACCAACCGTTTAATGCACGCGCCTACCCGTGCAATTCAAGATGCGGCTAAAAAAGGTGAAGTTGATCAGTTAAGCCAATTAAAGAAAATGTTAGGTATTGATCAGGAATAGCAGTTACATGAAAGAGTCCGTTTATCGTAAATTAGAAACCTTAGTTGAGCGTTATGAAGAAGTGCAAGCGCTGCTAAGTGACCCCTCTGTTATAAGCGATCAAAATCGCTTTCGTGCTCTTTCAAAAGAATACTCAGAGCTGGAAGAAATCGTAAAAGCGTTTTTATCGTATCAACAGTCACAAGACGATGTTGCTACCGCAGAAGAAATGCTAAAAGATTCTGACCCTGATATGCGTGAAATGGCGCAAGAAGAATACAAAGAAGCAAAATCACAAATTCAAATTATTGAAGATCAAATTCAAGTGCTGATGCTGCCAAAAGACCCGCGTGATAATAATAACGTGTTTCTTGAAGTACGTGCAGGAACAGGTGGTGATGAAGCGGCTATTTTTGCGGGAGACTTATTCCGTATGTATACCCGTTATGCTGAGACGAAAAAGTGGAAAGTGGAAGTTGTGAGCACCAATGAAGGTGAGCATGGCGGCTTTAAAGAGGTGATTGCAAACATCAGTGGTGAAGGTGTTTACGGCCAACTTAAATTTGAATCAGGTGCGCACCGCGTACAACGTGTGCCAGAAACTGAGTCGCAAGGGCGTGTTCATACCTCTGCGTGTACCGTAGCGGTTATGGCTGAAATTCCTGAGGCGGAAGCCATTGAAATAAACACCGCAGATATTAAAGTTGATACGTTTCGTGCATCAGGTGCCGGTGGTCAGCACGTTAATAAAACTGACTCAGCAATACGTATTACCCACATTCCAACGGGAGTTGTGGTCGAGTGTCAGGATGAGCGTTCACAACATAAAAACCGTGCTAAAGCGATGTCAGTACTTGCTGCTCGCTTACAACAAGCCGAAGATGAAAAGCGCCATGCGGCAGAAGCATCTGAGCGCCGGAACTTAGTGGGAAGTGGTGACCGTTCTGAGCGTATTCGTACTTATAACTATCCGCAAGGGCGTATTACAGATCACCGTATTAACTTAACACTGTATCGTTTAAATGAAGTTGTCGCTGGGGATTTAGGCTGTGTTGTTGAGCCGCTTATGCAAGAACATCAAGCTGATTTACTCGCTGCGATGGGCGATGAATAACGGTGACAGACACGGTTGAATCGGCAATCCACAGTGCTACTTTACTTTTGCAAAATAGCACTGACAGCGCCAAGTTGGATGCCCAAGTATTACTGCTTGAGGTATTAAACAAACCTCGTAGCTATTTATTTAGTTGGCCTGAAAAGCAACTTACGGTGGAGCAAAAACAGCTGTTTGATAGTTATTGTCAGCGCCGTTTAAATGGTGAACCTGTTGCGCATATCACCGGCACGCGAGAGTTTTGGAGTTTACCACTGCAGGTTAACGCCACAACGCTTATCCCTCGACCTGATACAGAAACCTTAGTTGAAGTTGCACTAGACTTACCACTCAAAGAAGATGCGAAAGTACTCGACTTGGGCACGGGTACTGGTGCAATAGCGCTTGCATTAGCCTCTGAAAAAGCAAACTGGCAAATAACAGGGGTTGACCGCATAGCACAAGCAGTTGCATTATCTACAATAAATAAACAGCGATTAGGCTTACAGCAGGTTACTTTTTTACAAAGTGATTGGTTTAGTGAAGTAAGTAATCAAAAGTTTGATTTAATAGTGAGTAATCCGCCCTATATTGAGCATGATGATGAACACCTGACCCAAGGGGATGTGCGTTTTGAACCACTCTCAGCATTGGTTGCTGATGATGATGGTATGGCTGATATTAAGCATATTATCACTCAAGCGAGGAATTATTTAGCGCCAAATGGCTATTTAATATTCGAGCATGGGTATCAACAAAGTACTAAAGTGCATAGTTTTTTTGCACAAATGGCGTATACAAATATACTTACAGTGAAAGATTTAGCAAATAACGATCGTGTAACGTTCGCACAGTGGCCAAAATAAACAACAAAGCGCTGTGAGAATAAAATGTAACAGCCTTCAAAGGACCCAGTGTGATGGATGATTTTTTGTTTTCGGATGAGCCACAAGAAGAAGTAAGTAATATTGTTCAGGGAACCTGGAAAGTCATTATTGTTGATGATGAACCTGAAGTACATGCAGTAACTAAACTGGCTTTAAGTGACTTTGAGTTTCAAGATAAACGTTTAGAGTTTATTAGTGCCTATTCAGGCGAAGAAGCCAAAACAATGATTGATAATCACCCTGATGCGGCCATTGTATTACTTGATGTTGTCATGGAAACCGATGACGCAGGTTTGAAAGTCGCTCAGTATATCCGCGAAACAGCAAAAAATAATCATATCAGAATTATTCTTCGTACTGGTCAGCCAGGGCAAGCCCCTGAACGCCAAGTGATTGTGAATTACGATATAAACGATTACAAATCGAAGACAGAGCTTACCGCACAAAAGTTATTTACTGTGGTGATGTCGAGTTTACGTTCATATCGCGATATTTTATCAATTGAGCAATCTCGCCAAGGGTTAGAAAAAATAATTAAAGCCTCAAGAGATATCTTTACCGCTCATTCATTAGAAAACTTCATCGAAGGGGTTATGCAGCAGCTAACCTCTTTACTAGGGACGGTTGATAAAGCGATGTATGCAACCAGCCTTGTGGCGAGTAACCCTGATGATAATCAAAAAAAGTTAGTTGTTTTTTCTGGCCGAGGAGACTTTGAACGCAGCGAAGGTAAAGCAATTGAAGACGTGCTTAATACTGAGCAATTACTTGCATGCAAACAAGCACTGCAAGATAAAACAATTGTTTATAAAAATAATTACCTATTTGCCTATTGTTGTAGTGAGTATAACCATAATTCAATGCTGTTTATTTCAGGTATTCCGCAATACTTAACAGATACTCAACGTCATTTGATAGAGATATTTTCACAAAATGTGCAGCTAGCTTATGAAAACGTGCAACTGCAATCAGAAGTTGAAGCCACGCAACAAGAACTTGTTTTGCGCTTAAGTGAAGCACTTGAGCAACGATCAACAGAAACTGGTAATCATGTGAAGCGGGTGTCGCATATATGTAACTCATTAGCCTTAGGCTATGGTTTATCAAAGCGAGACGCTGAATTAATTCGCTTAGCTTCACCGCTGCACGATGTGGGTAAGGTGGGCATTCCTGATGCTATTTTGAATAAACCGGCCAAGCTAACTGATGAAGAATGGGCAATAATGCAAACCCATGCGCAAAAAGGCCATGCAATATTAAAAGGGTCGAAACGCGATATTGTTAAGGCTGGGGCTGAGATAGCACGCGATCATCATGAAAAATGGGATGGTACTGGGTATCCACAAGGGTTAGCAGGTGGAAATATTCACATATTTGGTCGCATTGTGGCACTAGCTGATGTATATGATGCGCTCCGCCATAAACGTTGTTACAAAGAAGCGTGGAGTGTTGAGGCTGTTGTGAATGAAATTAACGAGCAAAAAGGCAAACATTTTGAGCCAAAGTTAGTTGATGTATTTAATCAACAAGTGGATGAATTAGAAAAAATATTAGCGTTATACCCAGATTAAAAATTAATACTGGGTTCAAAATTAACATTAAAGAGTAGTTAGGGGCATATGGATTATTTAGCAGTAAAACACACACACATGGCAATCGCCGTTTTAAGTATACTTTTATTTTATGTACGATCGTTCTCACGTTTAGGTAGTGGTGTCATTGCTAAAAATAAAGTGGTATTTATAGGTAGCCACGCAACAGACACATTCTTGCTTATCTCAGCAATTACATTAATGGCCATTGCCAAAATAAATCCACTTGAACAAATGTGGTTATTAGAGAAAATAATTTTGGTTGTTGCGTATATTGCCTTTGGCATTATTGCGAGTAAACAAAAAGCATTGGCAGCGAAATTAGCGTTTTTAGTAGTAACCACCGCTGTTATCGCGTTAATAGGTAAGCTGGCAGTGACAAAAACCGCGTTGCTCCTTTAATAAAATATGCCGTAAAATCAGCTCATCGGTATATCTTCATACCTTTGGGCTGTAAACGCGTTGGTAACTGGGCTAAAAACTAGGTAAACTAACTCTTCGTATTAATAACAGATGTTGCAGTATTAATGACCACACCTTGGTTTGAAGATGAAAACGAAACCTATCAAGATGAAAATTATGATGCATTTGTTCCCGCAGCTTTGTATCGTTGTATAAGCGCAGAAGCTAAATGGGATCCTCAGGCTCTCCTAAGCCAAAGCTTTGCTACCCTAAGTGAATTTGAAAACCAAATTACTGAGCTGTGCCAGCAACAAGACGATATTCATGACCGACTTGATACCCTACTTGATATGTTTTACACCAAGTGGATGTTTAGTGTATCCAGCTTAAAAGTACCTGAATACACCTTAAATAGCTTTACCTATACATTGGCTATGCGTAGCGGCTCACCAACGACCTTGGGTATTTTGTTGTGTCACTTATTACAGCATGCGGACTATGATGCTAGCGTGTGTATTTCTAATAACGACGTGAACGTTCATGTTGCCATTAGCGATGAAGAAGGCTATGTACTCGAACCTAGTTCAGGTCAGCAAAGTTGGTATATCATTCCTGAAAATGCCAGCGAAGAAAATGGCGATGAGCAAGAGCCGTTAGAACTCATCTTTGATGAAGACGTTTATAAGCTTTATTTAGCCCAACAAAAGTGGGCGTTTATCAGCGAAAATAAATTTGGCCATGCTTTAACATGTGTAGAAATGCTGATGGAAATGTTGGGTGATGATCCGTATGAGCGTCGCGATCGTGGCTACTTGCTCAATCAACTAGATTGCCCGAAAATGGCACGTGATGATCTGCAATTTTTTATAGATGAATGCCCAGATGATCCTGCTATTGAAATTATTCAACATCAGATTGAAGAACTCGAAGATAATAATAAAACTCACCACTAAAATTTTAAGGAATCAACATGGCTGACACCCATACTGCATTGATCACCAATGATGCTGTTGTATTTGGTTTATTAGCTGTAATTCTCGGCTTTATTTTTAAAACATCGCACAGCGAAAATAGTGCACTTAAAAAGTTTTACAAATATGTCCCTGCATTATTGCTGTGTTACTTTTTACCCTCACTACTGAACACCTTTGGTATTGTTGATGGCCATTCTTCTAACGTGTATTACGTTGCCTCGCGCTACTTATTACCAGCATGCTTAATTTTACTGACAATCAGTATTGATTTAAAAGCAATCATAAATTTAGGCCCCAAAGCCCTTATCATGTTTTTAACAGGCACGGTGGGTATTGTTATTGGTGGGCCTTTAGCCATACTTGTAATGAGTGCAGTTTACCCTGATGCAGTAGGTGGTCATGGCCCTGATGCTGTTTGGCGTGGAATGACGACCATTGCCGGTAGTTGGATTGGCGG
The DNA here is from genome assembly GCF_049257175.1 of Pseudoalteromonas mucoides. Lineage (NCBI taxonomy): Bacteria > Pseudomonadati > Pseudomonadota > Gammaproteobacteria > Alteromonadales > Pseudoalteromonadaceae > Pseudoalteromonas > Pseudoalteromonas mucoides. The sequence continues at coordinate 164,776 of NZ_JBMMUC010000009.1, read as the reverse complement.
TGGCGCGAACCAAGCTTCAATGAAAGAAATGTTTGATGTTGGCGGTGACATATTCTCTGCGATGGTGACTGTTGATGTCATTGTGGCAAACTTATGGATGGCGGTATTATTATTAATGGCTGCTAACCATAAAGCGATTGATGCTAAAACAGGGGCAGATACCAGTGCAATTGAAGACTTAAAAAATCGTGTAGAGAAGTATCATGCAGAACATGCACGTATGCCTACACTTAATGATTATATGACGATTATTGCCATTGCATTTGGTATTACGGGGCTTGCCCATTTTTGTGCTGACTTTTTAGGTCCTTTCTTTGGTGCGAATTTCCCGTGGGCACAAGAGTACAGCTTAAATAGTAAATTTTTCTGGTTAATTGTTATCTCAACAACCATAGGTATTAGTTTATCTTTTACTAAAGTACGCCATATTGAATCATTTGGCGCATCTAAAGTAGCGTCGAGCTTTTTATATATTTTAGTTGCCTCAATTGGTTTACACATGAATATTACAGCTATTCTTGAATCGCCTATGTATTTTGTTATCGGCTTAATTTGGATGTTAACTCATGCAAGCTTGATGCTGATTGTAGCTAAAATTATTAAAGCCCCCTTATTTTATATGGCCGTTGGCTCACAAGCGAATGTTGGCGGAGCCGCATCAGCACCTGTGGTCGCATCGGCGTTTCACCCGTCACTTGCGCCAGTAGGTGTATTATTAGCGGTAATGGGCTACGGTGTGGGTACTTATATGGCTTATATTTGTGGATTAATGATGCAAGCAGTTGCACCTTAAGGACTAACGATGAACAATCATTTAATTAAAATTAACGACATTGAACTTGCAAACGACAAACCGTTTGTTCTGTTCGGTGGTATGAACGTATTAGAGTCGCGTGATTTAGCCATGCGCATTGCTGAACACTATGTAGAAGTGACCAGCAAACTGAATATACCGTATGTATTTAAGGCGTCGTTTGATAAAGCAAACCGCTCGTCAATCAACTCTTATCGCGGTCCAGGTATGGAAGAAGGACTAAAGATTTTTGAGGAAATTAAAAAAACCTTTAACGTACCTTTAATCACCGATGTACATGAGCCGCATCAAGCCGCACCGGTTGCTGAAGTTGTTGACGTGATACAGTTGCCTGCATTTTTAGCTCGTCAAACTGACCTTGTTGTTGCAATGGCAAAAACAGGTGCTGTAATTAATGTGAAAAAGCCACAGTTTTTAGCACCTCATGAAATGCGCCATATCATTACTAAGTTCAATGAGGCTGGCAATAATAATGTTGCACTATGCGAGCGTGGCTCTAGCTTTGGATATAACAACCTAGTTGTTGATATGCTTGGTATGGATGACATGAAGCCAATGGCTCCTGTTATCTTTGACGCAACACACGCGTTACAGCGCCCAGGAGGGCGTGCTGATTCAGCAGATGGGCGTCGCGCACAAGCCGCTGAACTTGCACGCAGCGGCATGGCATTAGGGCTAGCTGGGTTATTCATTGAAGCTCACCCTAATCCTAATGAAGCAAAATGCGATGGACCTTGTGCCCTTGCATTGAGTAAATTAGAAGGCTACTTGAGCCAAATGAAAGCAGTTGATGATTTAATTAAAAGCTTTGCACCACTGGATACCAGTGCCAGCGATTTATAATTACAAGATTTGATAAACAAAGCGGCTTATAAAGTCGCTTTTTTATGTCTCGAATATACACAACCTTGGCATGGGTATATAATCTACTCATAAGAAAAACTAATTCTAAGAGTGGTTAATATGTCTCGTCGCGTCCCGCCATTGAATGCCCTAAAAGCATTTGAAGCAGCTGCTCGTCATTTGAGTTTCACCAAAGCAGCTGAAGAGCTTTATGTCACTCAGGCAGCAGTGAGCCATCAAATTAAAACACTTGAAGAACACCTTGGTTTAAAGCTGTTTTTGCGTAAAAACCGCTCGTTATTATTGACCGAGGAAGGGCAGGGTTACTTTTTAGATATAAAAGAAATCTTTACCCAGTTAATCGATGCGACAGAAAAACTGCTAGCGCGAGGTGCGAAAGGCTCCCTAACGGTAAGCCTAACCCCGAGTTTTGCAATTCAGTGGTTAGTACCAAGACTTAGTTTATTTAATGAGTTACACCCTGAGATTGATGTACGAATAAAGGCGCAAGATCAAGACGAAAATTCGCTCTCTGATGATGTTGATGTGGCTATTTATTATGGCCGTGGTCATTGGAGTGGGGTGCAAACACATAAACTACACACCGAATACCTGGTGCCCTTATGTAGTCCTATGTTGTTAACTGGGCCTAAACCTCTTGATCAACCAAGCGATTTAGCTAATCACACATTGTTGCATGATACTACGCGAAAAAACTGGAAGACCTGGATGAAAACCGCCGGTGTACGTAATGTACAAGTGAACCAAGGACCTATCTTTAGTCACTCTTCTATGGTGCTCCAAGCTGCGGTGCATGGTCAAGGCGTTGCAATTGGTAACAGTGTTTTAGCAAAACCAGATATTGACGCAGGACGTTTGGTGATCCCTTTTAGCCATAGTTTAGAAAGTAAAAATGCCTACTACTTGGTGAATCGTGAATCACAATCGGAGCTGGGTAAAATAGTCTCCTTTAAAGAGTGGATGCTTGATTTAGTAGAGCAAGAACAAGAGTTTTAAAAATGACGATACAATGGATAAAAGCGAAACAGCCTGCCTACGCACAGTTTATTTTTGCCCATGGTGCAGGTGCAGGCAGTGACTCTGAATTTATGCAACAGATGGCAAATTTGCTAGCCGAACAGGGTATTAATGTAGGGCTCTTTGATTTTGAATATATGCAAATCGCCAAACAAACGAATAAGCGCAGACCGCCTGAGCGAGCTCCCAAATTACTTGCTTATTTTGCCCAAGTAATTGAACAAGCAGAGCCAACATTGCCATTATTTATTGGTGGTAAGTCAATGGGGGGAAGAATGGCCTCTATGCTGGCGAGTGAAACAAATAAAAAGATTAACGGTGTGTTGGCTTTCGGCTATCCATTTCATCCTCCGGGTAAGCCCGAGAAGTTGCGTATTGAGCATTTTGGCCAAATACCCTGCCCGTTTTTGGTGCTCCAAGGTGAGCGAGATACATTTGGCACTCGTGAAGAGTTAAATGTGCTCACGCTCGATAAACGCCCTGAATTTGTCTGGTTAACGGATGGCGATCATTCTTTAAAACCACGTAAAAAAAGTGGCACGACGCTTGAGCAAAATTTACAGATGGCAGCACAGCACGCAAGTAAATTTATTAAGCAGCATTGTTAGTTGAATTAAAGGTAAAGCAGATGATTAAATTATTTTTAATGGCGGGTAGTGTGTTTTGTATGTTATCAGTTGTACTTGGCGCATTTGCCGCCCATGGTTTAAAAAGTCGTGTTTCTGAATATGCTATCGGCGTATTTAAAACCGCTGCTGAGTATCAAATGGTCCATGGCCTTGCACTTATTGCTGTGGCTATTTTGATTAAGTGGGGTTTAAATTTAACTGTTGCTGGCTGGTTTTTTATCGCGGGTATCTTACTCTTTAGTGGGAGTTTATATTTACTCGCAGTGACTGGGCAAAAGTGGCTTGGGCCAATTACTCCTTTAGGCGGACTGTGTTTTATAGTTGGTTGGTTGATTATTTTAGTGCAAGTTGCACGGTTTAAATTTTAATAAAGAGTATCGCGCAGAATGCGCAATTTAAGGGTTTTTATGTCAAGCGTAGTGATTTATTGTCGTAGTGGGTTTGAAAATGATGCCGCAGCAGAAATAACCTTTCATGCTGCAGAACAAGGTTTTGCCGGTTATGTGAAAGCCAAACCTAACACAGGTTATGTGGTTTATGAGTGCTTTGAGTCATCACACAGTGACGAGATCATAAAAAAAGTCGATTTTAAAAACATGGTGTTTGCACGCCAATGGTTTGCAGCAACGTTACTTGAGAATATGCCCGTTGAAGACCGGGTTGGTGAGATTAAAACCGCAGCAGCAGATTTTCCGCTGTGCTCAGAACTACGTGTAGAAACCCCGGATACTAATGAAGGCAAAGAGCTTTTAACATTTTGTAAAAAAATATCGACACCGCTCAAAAAGGCATTAGAAAAACAAAACACCGTGTTACGTGAGCCTAAAGCTAACCGTCCGGTTATGCACGTGATGTTTTTGACTAACAATACAGCCTACGTTGGACATTCATATAGCTACAATAATTCACCATTCTTTATGGGTATTTTGCGTTTGCGTATGCCAAGTGATGCACCGAGCCGATCTACCTTAAAGCTTGACGAAGCATTTAATGTATTTATACCGCCGAATGAAGTTGAGTCACGGGTACAAGCAGGAATGCGCGGCGTAGATTTGGGCGCATGTCCTGGTGGATGGACATATCAACTAGTGCGCCGCGGCATGTTTGTCAGCGCGATTGATAATGGCCCAATGAACGATGATTTAATGGAAACAGGCCAAGTAAAGCACTTTAGAGCCGATGGTTTTAAATACCGCCCAGAAAAGCGCAATATTCAATGGCTCGTGTGTGACATGGTAGAAAAGCCAACCAAAGTAACAAACTTAATGATTGATTGGGCTGTAAATGCGTATGCTAAAGAGCTTATCTTTAACCTAAAGCTGCCAATGAAAAAGCGTTTTGATAGTGTGTATGAATGCTTATCAATGATCAAAGAAGAGCTTAATAAATACGGTATCAGTTATGAATTACAAGCTAAGCATCTTTATCATGATAGGGAAGAGATAACCGTGCACTTGAACGTCACTAAAGTGCCACAAAGTCTATATAGTTAATAAACTTGCAAAGTTTGGATATATAAAAGCACAGCATTAGCTGTGTTTTTACGTTATGGCGTAAGTTTACACTAACATAACATTGCAAGTTATTGCACATAACGCCTAATATAGGGTTATGGAGAATTAGCTAAGTTACGGCATGAATGCGCTGCATAATAAAAGGTAAATATAAATGTACAAAAACCAAAAAGTAATCTTGCGATTACGCGCTAATATTCCATCGTTCGAATGTGTTGAAGGCTGCCATGATTGCTGTGGGCCCGTGACAACTTCGTCTGAAGAAATGTCTCGATTACCAGTAAAAACAGATGCAGAGCATGAAGCGGCGCTAAATGATTTTAACTGTGTGCATCTTGGTCCTAAAGGTTGCACTGTTTATGATGAGCGCCCATTAATTTGCCGCTTATTTGGTACTACTCCCAGAATGCCTTGCCCAAATGACCGTAAGCCAGAAAAGCCAGTAGACATCAAAATCGAGCAAGAAGTCCATCACTTTATTGCTAATACACGCCAAGTTTTGGTGTAAATACTGGTAAGGGGGACCGTACATTTTGTGATAGGGTCCCCTTGCACTGCTATGAGCGGTAATTCGATCGGTAGTGATCGACCCATAAACGCGTAGCTCCGCAAACAGCCACAGGCATCACAATTAAATTAACTATTGGAATAGCTGTCAGCAGCATCACAGCTAAACCAAACCCGTACGACAACGTTTGCTTTTGTTTTAGGTCTTGCTTCATTTCGTTAAAATTGATTTTATGGTTATCAAATGGATAATCTTTATATTGCACCGCATACATCCAGCAAGTAAACATCACCCACAGCACTTGGCCAATCACAGGCAATACCCATAACAAAATAAAGAAACCGATAGCGCGAGGTAAATAGTAGCAAAGTTTTGTCCACTCACGGCCAAGCATTCGCGGCACGTCTTTAACAATATCCGCTAAGCCATCATCATTAATTTTTTGACCGGTTAAATAAAGCTCTACTTTTTCACTCAGTAAACCATTAAAGGGGGCGGCAATAAAGTTAGTGATCACCGTAAACACCATACTGTAGCTAAATAAAATAACTAATACGGCAATCGGCCACATTAACCATTCAAGCCAACTTAGCCAGCTAGGGAGCATATTGTTTAAATAAGCAAACCCTTCGGTTAGCCAGCCATATAAAAAAAACAGTGAGCTACCAAATAGCGCAATATTGATTAATAAAGGAATAAATACGAAACGCTTGATACCTTTTTGAGTGATCAACTTAAAACCGGAAAAAAAATACTCCATACCTTGAGCAAACTGCACGCTAAATACCTCAGATCATTTTTATCATTAAGCGCAGTATAAATTGCTCAGTTTTTTTGAACAGGATTTTTAGGTAACAAAGTATTTTTTTAATAACGAATAAAGTTTAAAAAGTGTAAACACTGTAAATTATTAAGTTTTGTGGTGTGAAATTCATGCTATTGTAGGATGGTTTTATTTTCAAATTGTTAGATTATAATGGGCTGACAACAAACTTAACCGTGAGCGAAGATTGTTATGGCATCACCTTGGAGATGTCACGTACTTACAACAGCCTAAAACAGCTCATGCAAACGGTGGATGCAGATAACGGTGTTACCCGCTACAGCTATAATAATCAGGGACTACCGATTATCATCCAAGATGCCAATGGTAATGATATTGTTGCTAAATACAATGCCTTAGGCCAAAAAACACAGGTGAATGACCCTAACCAAGGCGTCACTAACTTTGAGTATAATGGCTTTGGAGAGTTGCAACGAGAGGCGCGCGTTGGCAGTAAAACACTCACTTATGTCACCGATTATTAGGCCGAGTAACACGGCGCACCGCGACAGGTGAAAGTACACTCAACTACACATACGACGGTGCAACTTATGGCCTTGGACAATTAAATCAAGCGACAGGTAATGGTGTTACAAAAACCTATAGCTATGACAACCGAGGCCGGCCAAGCAGTCAAACCATTGCAGGCAGTGGTAAAAGCTACACTACCACTACGTTTTACGATAGTAACTATGGCCGAGTAAAAGGGCTACGTTACCCTAACAATCTCACCCTTGAATATAACTACAATGACGCAGGCTATCAAACGCAGGTAAAGAATGCCGCCAGTGACTATGTGTACAAAACCATCAGCGAGCATGATGCGTTTGGTAATGTCACCCAAAGCACGCTCGGCAATGGGTTAATCGAAAATACCGCTTACAGCCGTAAAAACGGTCAGATGACGTTAAAAACCATTGCAAAAAATAACAGCGCGCTCATGAATATTGATTATTCCGCGTATGATGGCTTTGGTAATTTAAAAGCCGTTGATATCACCACGGGGAGTATTGGCAACCAGCACAGTTTTAGCGAAAGTTACACTTACGATGTGTTGCATCGCTTAACCACCAACGCAGTCAATCGCATTACCACCATCAACTACAGCTATGACGCCGTGGGTAATCTTTTATCAAAATCAGACTACGCATCGCAGTATGATTATGAAAACGGCACCACAGGTGGGCCGAATGCAGTTAAACGGGTTTACCGTGGCGGTAGCTGGCGCACATTTAGTTACGACGTACGCGGTAACATGACGAGCGGTGATGGTTTAACCAGTGCCACGTATAACGCGATGGATAAACCCACACAAATCAAAAAAGACGGAAAAACCCTCAATTTTACTTATGGCCCTGAGCATATGCGCTTTAAGCAAGTGAACGGCAGCGTGACCACCTTCTACAGTGATAAGTTGTACGAAGAGGAAATAATAGGCAGTAAAACCACATGGCGGGCCTATATTGATGATATTGCAGTCATAAGCCAAACCACAGGAGAAGGCGCAACCATCCGCTACACTCACCGTGACCGTCTAGGCAGTGCGCGAGTATTTACTGACCATAACGGGCAAGTAGAAGCCCAGCGTAACTTTGACCCGTTTGGTAAACCACGTCTAGCCAGTGGTGGGTTAAAACCATTTGGAGATTCAAAACTAGGTGATAAAGCCACAGCAAAAACCAATCGCGGCTTTACTGACCACGAACATTTAGATAATGTAGAGCTCATTCATATGAACGGTCGGGTGTACGATTATAACCTTGGTCGGTTTATGAGTGTTGATCCCGTTATTCAAAGCCCAATGAATAGCCAGAGCATTAACCCTTATTCTTACATAATGAATAACCCTGTGAATGGGTATGATCCTTCAGGCTATGAAGAGGAACCTCTTGAGATTGTGATAACTTGCGCTCCGGATCCTTGTGCAAAGGAAGAACAAAATAACCCTAGTGATAGCGCAGCATCTGGAGATACGAGTCGACATGGTAATAGTGATAACCCTAATTCACCCATAAACAATACACCTAGTAATGGAGCACCAAATAAACAAGAGAAAGCGCGAGCGACAGGGCCAAATTTACCAGATATAAACTCGCCGAGCGAAACTGCTAATAACTTAAGTGACTTTACTTCAGGAAGTATAACGCCGATATCAGGTAGTCCTGCCTTTGGTTATCTTAAGTCAGTAGTTAAGACTGCGTCATTTGATATTTTGTACGGAAATAGTTCGCGACTCCCTTGGTTACATCCATCTCCACAAAGTGTTGCTGATATGGATGCATATGAAAAAGAAGCAGGGTGGGAACAGTATGCTACATTAATAATTCCTGGAACTATGGCAAGTAAAGCTCAGCAAGGGATAAGAGCATCATTTTCCATACCAATAATTAGCCCTACTTTCGCCAATTTGCAAGGAATTGCGAAAGGCTTTCAAGCGCATCATATTTTACCTAGGTATTTAGGGAAGATGTTAGGGTACACGGAAAGTATGATGAAAAATCATCCTGCTACAATGATAACGCAGTTTTCTCATACAGGTGCGGGAAATCCAAAATCCATGCACGGTGCAATTAGAAAGTATCTCCCCCCAATGATTGGAGGTAAAAAAGCTGAATATAGTTCAGAACAAATAAGAACAGGGTTAGAAAAAGCATATAATGATTTAGGACGACCTGATTTATATCGGTCAATTGAACATCTGATACAATAAGGGTGATTAGATTTGGATAAGCAAGTATATGATTTAAAAGAAGAAGATGTTAAGGGGTGTCCAGTGTGGTATTTCCCATTGGATGACTCAGTTGAAGATGAACTTACAGTACGTCCGCTTAAAAAAGAAGACTATTTTAAAAATTATCAGCTGTTAGTTCGAACTAATTTTGAAGATAGTTTAGGTAATATTTACATGGGATATGTTTATTGGAATAAATCTAATTCAGTTGAATATATTCAGCCAGTAATATTTACTAAAAATGATGAGTGTATCAATTTATGGAACGGTATGATTGAAGCTACATGGGAAGATTATAATAATGAACAGCAAAAAATAAGGAATTACTTCCCTATTAAGTATACTTCTCAGTGTTTCTCTAATTTACCATCATTAGTTGGAACTCTGGATGGTATTTACTATTTAGCAGGTAATAAAATTATATGTAAACCTTAATGAATTTATCCTTTGTCTTGCTTGTGATTGCTCTTTAGAAAGCTATCAAGTGTGCAGCCAATCTCAGTAGAACTGCGCACTTGCTAGCAGCAGGCCGTGCAATCTGTGTCAGTGCCACTAAATAGTGGCGCTGGCTCAAATAGCTAGCTCTGCTGTTTTTTAGTGACACTGCTTACTGAGTTTGCCTGAACACAGTACTGGTTTAAGCTGCTCATAATGAATTGTATTTATGTGGTGGTTGTTCGCAATAAATTAAATGAATCGAGACAGAATTTGTTGTTTGAGTGCCTTTAAGCTCGTTGGTGGAGTTGGTTGGAATAAAATGTTTATAAGCTCAACGATTTCTGTATGGCAAATGAAGTTATAGAAACGATTCATCCCTTCAAAAGAATTAGCAACTAGCCCAATATTAATAGCTTGTTCACATAGTTTTTTATACAAATCAAGCGTTGGCTGTATGGTTAAACAGCTGCCAGATATTAACCTCATAGGGAGGCTGAAATGGGTATAGTCGTTATTTTTATTAGGTATTAAAATACGATAGCGCATCACAGGCATGTGCGAGTACAGCGGGCTAAACATCTCATTTACATATGCATAAAAATCATCAGAAATTGACGAAAATGGTGTAACGATAGCTATCTTTAATAAATATTTAATTGCACATAATTGGTTGATGTCAATTTGATTATATCCTACCGCTTTTTTCTCTAGGCAAAAGGCTAGCCAGCATGTTAACGCATGAATATCATGACTATGAATTAACTTGTGTCTTGCTTTTTGAGTCAGTTTTGTTTTTTTAATGAGTTGGCCGTGACTATTTTCTTTGAATAAAAGACTGGCGTAGTTGTAGGGTAAGTGCGCTAAAACTTGATTTATAAACAGGTCTGTTGGCTGCGTGTTATCTAAAAGCTGCCAAAGTGGATGACAGAGTATTGCTAATGAGCTGAAGTCACTATTTAAGCGTTCATCAATTTCTCTAACAACGTCAAACCGGATCACTGGCTCACCCGCTTCTTTTTTATTAAAAAACCGAGACGACTTATTTAACCAGTCATTGCCTTTATTTTCCCACTCTTCATCGGTTAATAACTTTCTTTTTATCTCATAAGCACTTTTCGCGTTGAGGTGTGCCTTTAAACAGGCGCACCAATATCGCGTTGCTAAGGACTTTGTTCGCCTCGATAGCGTTAAATAATGCTCAAAGGTGTACATCTAAAATTTGGCAATTTGAATGCCAAACTCCGTTCAAAAGCACTAACTCATTGAAAATATGAATGTTCACAGTATATAGCATTGTTTTACTCGTGCCTTTAATTAAAAAAGAAAGCCTTATGTAAGTTTAGCAAAACTACATATTCTTAATAAATCATATTAAGTCTTAATAGGTGACTACCATGCTGCTGATGAATAGCGAGGAGGAAAGATTGAAAGTACTGGCTTTGGCGTTAGAGCTCGAGCTGATGAAAAATTATGGCTCTCCACTACTCACAGGGGAGAAGCTATCTGAAGCGATGGGCTATCGCAGTATCCATTCGTTACGCAAACATATGTCACAACAATCTTTCCCGGTGGAACTGTTTACGATTAAGGGCAGGAAGGGGCGATTTGCACTTGTGAAAGATATTGCTGTTTGGTTGGCTAAGCAGCGCATTGAAAACCAATATACACCTAAGGACAAGCCTATGGATTAAATTGCACACAGTTACTTAAGTACGAATACTCAGGCACAATTTAGTAAGGCTCAGAAGGTGAAAAAGCCAGCATGACAGTGCTGACTTTTTCTGAAAATGTCGTTTGGTTCACGCCCTTCGACTCTTCTATTTAAGCTTTCCTTTACCTATCTGTCAAGTTTCATCCTGTGATGAGATGCAGGTCGGCGTGTGCCTTGATTTCTTTAAAATTGAAATTAAGGAGGTGCGTATGAGCGCACAAATATTACGGCAACTTCTTCGTTTGCTATTAACCACACCTTATTCAAATCGTCGTATCGCAAAACTGGTGGGGGTCGCCCCGAATACAGTGCGACGGTATCGTAAGAAGCTTGAAGGAGTAACGCTCACCCTCGAGCGAGTAAATGAATACAGTGACAACCAGCTTGTTCGGCTATTTTCAGAGCCAAAACAAGCAGACAGTAGCAAACGGTTGCCTGATTGGCATTATGTTCATCAACTGATGCAAACTAAACATCAAACCTTGATCCAACTTTGGGAGGAGTACCGTAGTCTCAACCCCGAGGATGCTTATAGTTACTCACAATTTACACATTACTATCGTGACTTTGTTGACTCAATTGATGTGACAATGCGCCAGTACTACTTGCCAGGCGAAGTAACCTTTGTGGACTTTTCTGGTAAGCGTATTCCTTGGTATGACTCAGTTGCATGCAAGCAGCACTATGCCGAAATATTTGTAGGTGTCACAGGCTATGCTCAATACGTGTTTGCCATTGCTGTGCGTTCACAAAAACTTGAAGACTGGTTGTCTGCACATCAAGCCATGTTTGATCATTACGGTGGTGTGACCCAGCTTGTGGTACCTGATAACTTAAAATCAGCGGTGACAAAGCCTGGCAAAACACCTGTTATTAATACCAGTTACCAAGAAATGGCCGAGCATTACGATTTTGTTATTGAACCTGCTCGTGTACGCAGGCCACAAGATAAATCATTGGCTGAAATAGGTGTGTTGCTGGTAACTCGTTGGATAATCGTGGTATTGAGTCGTCGTCAGTTTTTTAGCATTGATGAAATTAACCGTGCTTTACGTTCTTTGCTTGAACAATTAAATCAACGGCCTTTTAAGCGCTTTGAAGGTAATCGCTCACAACGATTCCAAGAGCAAGAGTGTCAAACCTTAAAACCACTGCCTCAACAACCCTTTGAAATTGGGCGTTGGATACACCAGCAAAAAGTGAATCGAGATTATCACATTTATGTGCATGGACATGCGTATTCTGTGCCTTATGAATTAACAAGCCAAGCGGTGGATATCAAGGTTACAAACAGCAAGGTTGAAATTTACTTTCAGCATAAGCTAATGGCTATCCATGTACGCAGTTTTGTGCAAGGTGGCGCGACAACTGAGCCGCAACACCGTCCTAAAAGCCATCGTATGTATGCAGAGCAATCAAAGGCTCATTTTATTCAATGGGCAGAGCACATCGGACAAAGTGCGCTTGCGCTGGTGATGGCGCAATTTGACAACTTACCAGATTACTCAATGCAAGGGTGTAAAGCGTGCACCAACCTGCAAACACTGGCAAAACAATACGGGGCAATACGATTTGAAAATGCTTGTCATTGTGCCTGTGACATAAAGTCACGCACAGTGACTAGTGTGCGGTCTATTTTACAATGCCACCTTGATGAAATACCAGATGATGTACCTACGCAGCAATCTTTGCCGCTTCACCATAACATTCGTGGTGCGGAGTATTACGTTAATGGAGGGCAGTAAAATGAGTAATGAACACAGTGTATTCGAAAACCTACAGACATTACGTTTAATGGGTATGGCGGGCGCTTTACAAAAAGTACTTGAAAGCCCTGATATGTTGTCCCTGCCTCTACTTGATGTGCTGGCCTTCTTAACCTGTGAAGAAATGCAGTTTAAGTCCCAAAAAAAGCGTGAGCGTATGTTTAAAGCCGCCAAGTTAAAGCAAGCACAAGCTTGTATTGAGAATATGGACTACTTAGCAAAGCGTGGTATTGATAAAAGTCATTTTGTGAATCTAGTGCAGTGTGACTGGATGCAACGCAATCAGTTTCTTATTATTACGGGGCCAACCGGCGTTGGCAAAAGTTGGATAGCGTGTGCGCTGGCGAACCAAGCCATTAAATTCAATATCCCCGTATTGTATAAAAGGTTTGCATTGTTACTGGAAGAGCTAGATATTGCTCGCAGAGACGGCTCATTACCTAACCTGCGTGCACAATTAGCCAAGTTTAAATTACTAATTTTAGATGACTGGGCAATGGTGCCATTGAATGAGCGCAATCGCCAAGACATTCTAGAGTTGGTTGAAGAGCGTATCGAATCAGGCTCACTTTTAATCACCACTCAATTACCCGTGAGTAAGTGGCATGAGTACATCGGTGAAATCACGATGGCGGATGCCATTATGGATAGGATTGTTCACCGTGCTCATCGCCTTGAATTACAAGGAGGCTCAATGCGTAAACGCTATAAAAACATCCAAGGAGACGGATCATGAATGAGATTGAAACAATTGATGAGTTCGAGCAGATGTTACAGCGCATCAATATTGATGAGGTATATATCAAACAGCTGTTTGATATATACCATACACGACTTTTAAATGATGATACCGCATGTAATAAGCTCGCACGTAGAGGCATTAGTCATGAGGCAATTATTCAATATCACCTTGGTTATTGCGACCGTAGCTTAAATCGTTACATTAAAACCAGTAGCACAATAGATGGTGCAAGTTTTCGTCACGTACTAAAATGTGTAGGGCTTGTTACTGCCAACGGCCATGAAGTCTTTCGTGGCTGCATTGTTGAGCCTATTTACCATGAGGGGACGTTGCTGGCTGTGTGTGGTATTAAATTGATTTGCCCAAGTCGGCCAGCGCCTCGTATTATTCAGTGGTTTAATGGTGCACTGTACCCTAAGCCATTGGTGTTTCACCTGATGAAATGGGGAGAACGTTATGTCACTCATTAAACCAGCAACGTTAGCAATAGTGCCATGCATTGATTATTACTGTGCGCTGTGCCGCGCAAAAGGGCAAAGTGAAAACACAGCGGTTAGTAAACAAGCTGCTTTAGCGTTGTTTAACACATGGGCAGCAAAGCAAGGTATCACAACATTGGATAGGGTTGATACGGAGCTTCTTGATAATTACCAGCAATACTTAAACCAGTATCGTAAGCTACTAAATGGTGAACCGTTATGTCGGGCTACCATTCGTTATCGGCTAACGGCTGTTAAAGTCATGGTGCGCACGTTGTTTATAAAAGGTGTGCTTGCAACAAATGCCACTGAGCATTTTGAATTACCTAAAAACGGCAGACGTTTACCTAAGCCAATTTTAAGTGAGCCAGATGTGGATAAGGTGCTACAGCAAACCGAACATTACGGTGCAATGGGTGTGCGCGATAGAGCTATCATGGAAACGTATTACGCCGCTGGTATTCGTCGCTTTGAACTACAGTCTTTGCACATCGATGATGTGGACTTTGAGCAATACAAACTGAGGGTGAATCAAGGTAAAGGCTTTAAAGACCGCTATGTACCTATCGCGAAAAGCGCCTGCTTTTGGATTTATCGCTACCTAAAGGAAGTAAGGGGTACGCTGGTGAATGAGCATTCAGGCAACACGTTGTTTATTGCGAATAATGGCAAACCATTTCGGGTTGCACAGTTGTCAGAGCTGGTTGCTAAATACATTAAACGTGCGGGTGTACGTAAGCAAGGTGTATGTAATCAATACCGCCATGCTGCGGCGACACACATGGTTGATAATGGTGCGGATATTCGCCATGTACAGGCTTTTTTAGGTCATGCCGATTTATCAACAACGCAAGTGTATGTGCATGTGAGTATGGCTAAGCTAAAAGAAGTCTATAACAACACGCACCCAGCGGCTCAACGCTAAGGGAGGTTGACATGGTCGTCAATAACGGCAATAATGTGTACATGGTGCAGCAGACATACTTTTTAAGTATGACACCACGTAACCTTTTATAGGTCGAGGCAGTGTCCGGTAATGATGTTCTGAATCCAAGTAATACTTGGCGAAGGCTCCCTTGTTGGAGCCTTTGTTATTTCTAGCCTAATAAAAAATAACATGAACGCAAAAAACCTTTTTAATCTCGCAGATAATGAGTATCAATTTTGGAAGTCATTTAACTTCCAAGGCACCGAGATTAATTTTAAACATTTAAATGCTAGAAAACATACCTATACTCATCCTGAGCGTGATGAGCATTACACTTTATACATAACAATTTCCCATCATGTATTTACCGTTGATAGTACGAAATTAAGTGCTACAAATGAAGTAGCGCTATATCCCCATAAACCTGAAGACTCAAGAGCGTTTTGCACAAAACGGTACGCGTTATCGTTTCATCTACCTCAAATACTAGAAAGTTTGCCTGATCAGTTTTGCTATCACGGCGGATATAGCCGCTATTGCACATGTAAGTTAAAAGATGAAAATGGCAATGATATTTTCTATCAAGTTGTGTTTAGGGTTTGGAAAGAGCGAGGTAAAATGCGTTTTCACGTTGAAAGTGCTTACCCACTTCCAAGTAGACCCTCGAAAACGAAAAAGGTTAACTTTTGGGTAATTTGTCATAATTTACTGACAGGCAAAAAATTACCAAAGCCCTCATCACGTTAAATCTAAAAGTTATTTAATAGTTTATTTTATTCCTGTAACCTCAGAGCTATAAAAAGCTCTTTAAAACCCTTTGCTAAACTAAGCCGATTAATTCATATGAACGGGCGGGTGTACGATTACAATCTTGGGCGGTTTATGTCTGTAGACCCTGTTATTCAAAGCCCAACGAATAGTCAGAGCATTAACCCTTATTCTTACATAATGAATAATCCGTTGTCTGGAATAGATCCAACTGGGTATGAGTCCATTGACGTGTCAGGTCGTCGTCCCGAATGTAGTGCTCCACTTAGCTGTTGGGATAAACCTATTGAAGATCTATTCAGAAAACAAAATAAGCGAAGTGGAAATACATATAATTCTTCTAACTCAAGTAATGGAACGCAGCAGCAAAGTTCAAGTCAATCGTCATCAGTAGAAACCGCAGATATTGGTTCACCATCGACAACTGCAAAAGGTAATAATAGTACCAATGGAGGTGCTTTATCTGGAGCTGCTGTCGCATTACCTCTAGCCGCTGAGGGTATTTCTGGGGAAACTATTCTTTCAGCTCTAGGGCGAGCCTTAACGACGGTAGCTCTGTCTCTTTCAACTCCTGGCTCTACACCTGAAGCTGTCCATCCACTAATCCCAGCTGAATCATTAACAGAAAATGAAACTCTAGAACGAGTTAGGCAAGG
This sequence comes from Pseudoalteromonas mucoides, assembly GCF_049257175.1. NCBI lineage: Bacteria > Pseudomonadati > Pseudomonadota > Gammaproteobacteria > Alteromonadales > Pseudoalteromonadaceae > Pseudoalteromonas > Pseudoalteromonas mucoides. Next base: position 148,388 of record NZ_JBMMUC010000009.1, on the reverse strand, counting down.
TGCTATCAATATTGATACTGGCACGGCTAGGGCGCTATCAGGCCCAGCTTCACCCATTCAAGGTGAAATCCTTGCAGCTATGGGTAATAATGCTCGATTGATGACTCAAACTGCTCTTGGCGAATTTGTAGTTGCTGTTAGGCGTAATGGTAGACCAGACGTGATAGCAAATGCTTCCGCGTTTTTATCAACGGTCAGCGCTATTCCGGACATGCCATCTATAAGAGTTATGAACTTGCTCCCTACGCGAACTATAAAAATGCCAGATCAACGAATATTTGGAACAGGTGATAGACTTGGTATTCGAACTATTACTTCAGACCAAAGATTTGTTAGGGCTGCTGCAAATCAAGGGGTTGTGCTTGACTCATATATTCATAGCCCTCACTCGTTTTAGAAAAGGAAAATAAAGTAATGAAGATATGTTTATGGGACATGGTAGGCGCTGGTTTAATTATTCAGGCTAAATCTAATTGCGTTTACTTTAACCAGACTGGAGGGACAGCTTGCTTTCATTCTGAAATGGAAGGGTATTTTGTTCCTTTCAATTTTGATTGCGACCCTTATGATTTTGAATCTTCTCTAGAATATAAATTAAGTCAGCTTTTTAAAAACTCAGAATCAGTTAGTACAAAGTTGGCAATGTCTATAGATAAGCTATTGCAAAATAACCCTGAAACAAACGGAATTTCAGTTGATACTACAAAGCTAGAAGATTCAATTGAGTCATGGGTATACGTAATTATAAAGAGCACGGAGAGTAATCCTATAAGTTGTGAAAATGAGATGAAGGGTATCTTAACTTGGTCTAATAGTGACTAATTGTAAACAAGCTAAAAGGATGGCCTCGTTTGTGTAATAGAGCAGGTTCAATTACCGTGTAAAGGCTATCAAGTGCGCGGCTTATCCCTGTAGAACTGCGCATTTGCTAGCAGCAGGCCGTGCAATCTGTGTCAGTGCCACTTCCTAGAAATAAAAAATAAAGAAGACACCAAAAAATAAAGAAGACAAAAAATAAAGAAGACACCCATCCTAAAGTTTGTATTTCCCGTATTTTTTACTAACTTTAAATTAGTATGAAAAACAAACAGGGTGTTCCATGGCAATCGCAAGAAAACGTCAAGTAAGTTTGGCAGATACAAAGTACTATCACTGTATTTCACGTTGTGTTCGACGTGCTTTCTTGTGCGGTGAAGATCGTTTTACAGGTCAGTCTTTTGAGCATCGCAGGGGCTGGGTTGAAGATAAGCTGTTAGAGTTAGCCAAAGTATTTTGTATTGATGTGTGTGCTTATGCTGTAATGAGTAACCACACCCACTTAGTACTCTATGTTGATGATAAAAAAGCGAGTCGGCTAAATGACAAAGCAATCGTTATCCGCTGGCATAAACTCTGTAAAGGCACTTTACTAACGCAGAAATACGTACAAGGTGAAAAGCTAAGTAAAGCAGAACTCATCTTTTTTAATCAAACAGTCAAACAATACCGTGAACGGTTAGCAAGTATTAGCTGGTTTATGCGGCTATTAAATGAAGGTATTGCTCGTAAAGCGAATAAAGAAGATAACTGTACAGGCCGATTTTATTCGCTGCCATCCATGGCGCTCACCCTTCGGGCCGCCTAAGGCGTTCAAAGTTGTTCCTTACAACTTTGTGGGAAGGACGCTTTAAGTCACAAGCACTTCTTGATGAAGCAGCATTGGCAGCCTGTATGGCCTACGTTGATTTAAATCCTATCAGGGCCCAAATGGCAAACACGCCAGAAGAGTCATCACATACAAGTGTTCAAGCACGAATAAAAAGCGCAACAGAAGGCAAGCAACCAAAAAAACTATTGCGCTTTGCCGGCATGCCACGTCAAATCATGCCAAAAGGCTTACCGTTTGAACTTAAATCCTATCTTGAACTGGTTGAATTAACAGGACGTTGTATACGAGAAGGTAAACGCGGGTATATTGAAAGCACACATTTACCTTTACTAGAAAGAGTCAATATTTCCCCAGAAAACTGGTTAAAACTGACTACGAAATTTACGCGCGTATTTCATGGCGCAGTAGGTAGGACGACCTCACAAGAGAGTTACTGTGAAAACTTAAACAGGAAACGACGTAGCAACGTCAGCAACAGCGAAAAGTTATTGGCATAAAGTTAAAAGCTTTCAATAAAGAATTAAAACTGCAATCATGCAGTTATTTTTATGCGTGTAATTTAGGTTTAACAGTGATAAACGCTTGCGTAATGAATAATGTGCAAGTGATGAAGAAAAAGAGATAAGTTTTTAGTTCAAAAAAAGTTAACTAAGTAGCACAGTTTTATTTACTAATTAAAGTGGCTGTCTAGTTTATTTATGAGAATGAATAAAAAAGTATAAAAAACAATGTTCCTACAAATAAATTATATAATTTAGAGGTTCTATATCATCGAAAGTCGAACCAAATTATGCATTTTAAATATACTGAAAAAGCAATTGGTCCTTTAAAGGCAGTAAACTGATGAGTCCCATAATGAACAATTTGCGCGAACTTCTGTTAACTTTTACGGAAGGTGATAAAAATATTAAAAGTTTTTGTGATGACTTTTATAGGCTGCATGATTTAGGTGAAGATCAGACAGAATATAGTGAAGAATTTGCAGAACAGCTAGATTGCCTATCTGAGCTTACTGGGAGATACAGTGAAGTGGAAGAAGACTTAGCTAAATATCCAAGAGTATATGTAAGTGAGAGAGAGCTTGTTGAAAAGATAAATATAGTTAAAGATTTCTTAAATTCGAAAGAGAGTTAAGTTAGGTTTGTGAAAGTAAACGAGGTCGTGTCTTGCCTTTTTCTTATTTTGTTGTGATTCAATGACAAAACAACGTCGCTCTTTTTCTCAAGAGTTTAAATTTAATTCAGCAAAATTAGTTCTTGATGATGGATACTCATTTCCAGAAGCTGCTCGCTCACTAGCACTCGGTGAAACAGCTCTTCGTCGTTGGGTTAAGCAATTGCAAGAAGAGCGTGGTGGCACAACACTAAACTCTAAAGAGCTTACTCCTGAGCAGCTTAGAATTCAGGAGCTTGAAGCTAAAATTAATCGGCTTGAAAGAGAAAAAACAATGTTGCACTGACTACTTGATATCACCACCGCTCTTTTAATGTCAGACGAGATGAACAATATTCGTTGATAGACCAATTAAGTGAGCATGAGTCAGTGGAAATGGTCTGTAGCGTATTTAATGTTCCGCGTTCGAGTTATTACGATTTTAAGCAGCGTGTGACATCAATTAAACTTGAAGAGGTGCAACTTAGGTCAACGATTAATGAGTTATTTTCACTCAGTCGTGGAGCTGCTGGTAGCCGTATGTTGGTGGCAATGCTAAAAGACGCTGACTTACCTGTAGGCGTCTTTAAAGTTCGCCATATAATGCGTGATATGGGATTGGTCTGTAAACAACCTGGGCCTCATTCATATAAATTAGCGACGGTAGAGCGACCAGACATTCCAAACAGACTTAATCGTGAATTTGAAGTAAAGAGCCCAAACCAAGTTTGGTGTGGGGATATTACGTATATTTGGACAGGTAAGAAATGGTCTTATTTGGCTGTTATTATCGATTTATTTGCTCGTCGTGTGGTTGGCTGGGCAATGTCTGATAAGCCTGATACTGACTTAGTTATTAAAGCATTAGATAGAGCATACGAGCAACGAGGCAGACCATCTGGAGTGATGTTTCATTCAGACCAAGGCAGTCAGTACAGCGCAAAAAAGTTTCGACAAAGACTATGGCATTACCGGATTGAGCAAAGTATGAGTCGCCGAGGGAATTGCTGGGATAATGCGCCAATGGAGCGCCTATTTAGAAGTTTAAAAACAGAATGGGTTCCCTCATTGGGTTATCGTAATTATCAAGAAGCTGAAAAAGATATTAGCTATTATTTGATGGATTACTATAACTGGCGCAGGCCGCATAACCATAATCAAATGGTTGCTCCTGCTGTAGCAGAAGAAAAACTTAATTCACTGTCCGGAATTAGTTGACCACAACAGTTCCTTCTTTATGAGCACTTAGCATGTCTAAAATATTTATTATTGGGTTGCCACGAACCGGCACAACCAGTATTAGTGTGGCGTTACTTGAGCTCGGTTTACAAGTTGCGCATACGGCTTTTACTAAAAAAGCGTTTGAAGTGGCTGACGCTGTATCAGACGCGCCCTGTTTTAGCGATTATATGCATTTAGATAAGTTATTTCCAAATTCAAAGTTTGTATATCTAAACCGTGATTTAGAAAAGTGGCTACCGTCAATCACCATGTTACTTGAAAAAATGGCGCCACATTTAGAGCTAAAAAGTGGACATTTCAGCCCAGTCCTCAAGCGAAGCTTTCATCAGACCTTTCCAGATATTCATCCGTTATGTACTGCAACCCTGACTCGCCATTTTCTTGAGCATCAACAAGCCGTTTTTAACTATTTTAAAGATCGTGATGATTTTTTATCGATAGATGTCAGTGAACCGGGAAGCCTTTTAACATTAAAACAATTTTTAGGCTTACCCATACAAGGGGAGGCTGATTTTGCGCAGTTGAATGTGGGCCGTAATGTCGCCAACTGGCGTGAGTATAAACACCCAAATAAAGTAAATGCTAACTTAGCAGGTGTAGAGCATCGAAAGTTTTTTGATTATGCCTGAACATTATACGACCATATTAAGGTAATATTTTTAGGTTATAAGTTTAAAGTAGTAAAAAATAGGCCGAACAAGGTTGTTCATTTGTTACAATTCGGTATAGTTTGACAACAAAATTTTAATATAAAATTGAGATGTTCTATGCAGTTAGTCGATTTAAACCCCAATGACCAGGATGTGATTAATGTTTTTACCGATATCGACCGACTTATTTGCTCCTTGTACCCCGTCGCAACTGCGCAGTCTCTTACTTTAGACGAGCTAAGCCAAGATAACGTTTATGCAATAGGCCTGAAAAACGAAGATGGCATAGTGGCCTGCGGTGCTATCGTTAAACAATTTGATAACCCGCCTTACGGTGAAATTCGCCGCTTATATGTAAAGCCTAGCTATCGTGGAAAAGGTCTGTCTCGCCGTATTATGCAGATTTTGCTGCATCATGCAGGAGAGGAGGAAATTCCTTTAATTCGTTTAGAAACCGGCCCTAAGCAAAAAAAATCAATTAGTTTATATGAAAACTTAGGTTTCCAACCATGTGGTCCATTTGGTAGCTACAGTGAAAACCCACAAAGCTTGTTTATGGAGTTGGGTCTGAATCAATAAGATTTGACGATTAAAATAACCTCTCCTAATTCTTGGGTGCTTATGCTGTTTTAAGCATCTAACCTCGTCTTTTTATTCTCTCGCTTTAGCATTTTAAAATTCACTCGTTACGAGTAAAAATACTTGTTGGACACAATAGTCTTTTTTTCTTTTAATGCGCGCAATTCGCCGGTAATGATTTCGGCACCATTAAATCAAAGAGAAAGATAAATGAAAGAGACAACATCACTAGAACAAGCTCGCACGAGTTACAACGTTCGTCATTGGAGCCAAGGTTTTTTTGGTATTAATGATCAAGGTGATGTGTATGTTGCACCCAAAGCTGATGCTCCAGAGCAAACCATTGCATTAATTGATATTGCCAAACAGCTTGAAGATAAAGGCTTGAGCCTGCCTGCTTTAGTACGTTTTCCGCAGATATTACATCATCGCGTTCACAGCCTATGTGCAGCTTTTAATACTGCAATTGAAAGCTACGGTTACCCGAAGGATTACTTACTGGTTTACCCAATAAAAGTAAACCAACAACGTGAAGTGGTTGAAGAAATTGTTGCCAGCCAAGCAAATATTGAAAAGAAACAACTGGGCCTAGAAGCAGGTAGTAAGCCTGAGCTATTAACGGTATTAGCATTGGCAGAAAAAACCAGCGCGGTGATTGTATGTAATGGCTACAAAGATAAAGAGTACGTGCGCCTTGCATTGATTGGCGAAAAGCTCGGTCATAAAGTCTATATCGTGCTAGAAAAACTCTCTGAGCTCGACATGGTGCTTAACCAAGCTAGAGAGCTCAATGTAAAACCACGCATTGGTATTCGTGTGCGTCTAGCGTCGCAAGGTAAAGGAAAATGGCAAGCCAGTGGCGGCGAAAAATCAAAGTTTGGTTTATCGGCATCACAAGTATTGCATGTGGTAAATAAATTAAAAGAATCTGACCAACTTGATTTAGTGCAGTTAGTACATTTTCACCTAGGCTCGCAAATGGCCAATATTCGTGATGTTCGTCTAGGCGTGAGTGAAGCGGCGCGTTTTTATTGTGAACTGCGAAAATTAGGCGCACAAATTGACTGCCTAGATGTTGGCGGTGGCTTGGCGGTTGATTATGACGGCACACGGAGCCAATCTCACAACTCTATGAATTACAGCTTAGGTGAGTATGCTAATAATATTGTGTATACCATCGGCGATATTTGTAAGCAGTATAAGCAACCATTTCCGACGATTATATCAGAGTCTGGGCGTGCACTCACGGCGCACCATGCGGTACTTATTTCAAATGTTATTGGCACAGAAAGCTATGTGCCAGAGGACATTCAAGCACCAGCGGATGACGCACCGTTATTACTGAAAAATATGTGGCAGTCGTGGCAGCAATTACACGTACTTACTGATGATCGTGCATTAATTGAGATTTATCATGATAGCCAAGGTGATTTAGCTGAGGCGCATAACCAATTTGCAATGGGATTGTTAGATTTAACTCAGCGTGCGTGGGCGGAGCAAATTAACTTACGTGTATGTTATGAGCTTAACAAACATATGGATAATAAAAACCGTTTTCACCGGCCTATTATTGATGAACTTAATGCACGATTAGCGGATAAGTTTTTTGTTAATTTTTCATTGTTTCAGTCACTGCCTGATGCGTGGGGAATTGATCAAGTGTTTCCGGTACTACCATTAAGTGGTTTGACCGAAGCGCCGAAAAAGCGTGCGGTCTTACTTGATATAACCTGTGACTCAGACGGTGCACTTGATCATTATGTTGATGGTCAAGGCATTGAATGTACACTGCCGGTGCCAGAGTTTAGTGCTGAAAAACCGTACTTAATGGGCTTCTTTTTGGTAGGAGCCTACCAAGAAATTTTAGGTGATATGCATAATTTATTTGGTGATACCCACAGTGCGATGATTACTATGGATGAGCTAGGTGATGCCAGCATAGTAGAGATAAACCAAGGTGACACAGTGGCAGACATGATGCGTTATGTCCACTTGGATGTTGAAGGCTTTCAGTCTTCTTATGCGCAGCTGGTGGCCGGTAAATTACCTGCAAGCGAGCAGCAAAGTGTGCTTGATGAGTTACAAGCAGGTTTAGACGGTTATACTTATTTAGAAGAGCTTTAATATGACGACCTTGTTTGATCATACCGATCACTCACTGTACTCCAATGGTATGACGTTTTTACGCCAGCCCATGGTGCAAAAGATCACCGACATCAATGCAGATGTGGTGGTGCTTGGTTTACCGTTTGACTTGGCGACGTCGGGTCGCCCTGGTGCACGTTTAGGGCCTGATGCAATTCGTCGTGCATCGGTGCATTTAGCGTGGGAAGAAACAAAATACCCGTGGACGTTCCCGTTATTTGAGCGTTTAAAATTAGTCGATGCTGGGGATTTTACCTACCCAGTTGGCGACCCTGAGTATTTTACCGCCCAGCTTGAATTAGCCGCGGAGCAAATTTTACGTCAGGGTAAAACATTGCTTGGCCTTGGGGGGGATCACTTTGTTACTTTGCCTTTACTTCGCGCCCACGCTAAACGCTTTGGCAAAATGGCTTTAGTGCATTTTGATGCGCATACAGATACCTATAGTAATGGCTCGCGTTATGATCACGGTACTATGTTTTATCATGCCCCAATGGAGGGGCTGATAGAGGTAGAGCACAGTATTCAAATTGGTATTCGTACTGATTTTGATCAAAGCAAGCATGAATTTGCCGTCATTGATGCGATGGCTGCGAATGACTTATCGGCGCAAACCATTGCTGAGCAAATTTTAGCGCGGGTGGGGGAATTACCTGTGTATGTTACCTTTGATATTGATTGTTTAGATCCCGCATTTGCACCAGGAACTGGCACACCTGTTTGTGGCGGGCTAAGCAGCGATAAAGTGCTGAAAATATTACGCGCACTCAAAGGCATAAATATGGTGGGAATGGATGTTGTAGAAGTGTCGCCGTCGTACGATCAAAGTGAACTCACCGCCATTGCAGCAGCGACCATTGCTAATGAATTACTGCATTTATGGACGTTAAAACATAAGTACTGATTGAGCACTTCAATAAAAGCGCCATGTAGGCGCTTTTTACATAATTTACTTGAACTTCATATTATGTTTTTTTGCATAAGCCAAACATACAGGAACTTCGATGAGGACATAGGTTAAAAACGTGAACCAAAACCAATTAATCTTAAAGATTAACCAACTAAACTCAACGCTAGAGTCATAATAAAGACTCCCTGCAACGACTAATGTAATGGTTGTCGCGAACAAGTCTTGGCTTGATACTTTTACAAAGTCATTGCCAGCAAAGCGCGGGTAAATAACCCCATAACCTAGTGCGATTACGGTAATAACCAAGGTGATTAATGTTAACTCAGGTGTCATTGTGGTGTGTACTGCCTCGCAAAATCAATGCGTTCTTGAGAACTAGGATGTGTAGATAAATATTTAAGCCACGACTCATCAAGTTGTGTTTGCTCATCTAATTTTTTTTGCAGTGCCTGTATGGCATTGGTAAAATCATGATTAGAGTAACCTAAAGTAATTAGTTTCTCGATAGCGAATTTGTCGGCTTCTCGTTCCATATCCCGTGAAAACGCTTGCTGCAAAAAAGAGGAGCTAGAGCCAAGTACTATCTCAGTGATCCCTTCTAAGTCACCAAAAATAATCGCTAACACTATAGTGCTGGCAGTCGCTTGCGCTGCTAATCGAATACCATGATGGTATTCAACATGGCCTATTTCATGAAGTAAAATTGCCCGCAATGCATCCGGTTTATCTTTGAGTAAAATGACTAATTCATCGGTAACAATCACTCGCCCATGGGGCAATGCAAAGGCATTGGCAGCAAAATAATCTGATTGGTAAAAAGAGAGCCTATACCGAGCACTATCTAAATGTAACCTATCGAGCATTTGCAGCCATGTCAGCTGTATATCATTTTGAGTTTCATCAGGTATTTGAGTGGGTGCTAATGCTACTTTTTCAATCACGTTAAGAGTTTGCTCGCCCATTGCCTCTACAGTAGCAGGTGAGGCTAAACTGACACTATACACAGCGATAGCAGGGATGCCGCGATATAAAATAAACCACAGTAATAAAGGTATTAAAATGATTGAGGCAACTATGAGGGGCTTAGATTTTTCGAGGCGTTCAATCATGCCCGTTTTTTTATCAGTAAATCCCCAGCGATGGCTGATATCTTCAGGAACAAAGCGGCCGCCGTCAGCAAAGCTTAATTCTGAAGCAACACCACGAAGCGGGCTGTCTATTTGGCACTCAGTAATAAGTACAGATAAAAGCGTATTTTGCTGTGTATCAACAAGCTGTATTTGGCTGTCATTGATTGTTGCAAAGCAGTGTTGGTGTTGGCTGCTATTAGGGTAATAATAGCAGCCTTTAATATGATGTTTACTCATCAAGTAAGTGAAATATCAATATCAAACACATTTGCCGCTTCTTCAGCAAACGATGATTGCTGTTCTTCTGAGGTATCAATAATAGCAAGCGCGCCTGCGTAAATCGTTACTTCAGTGGCCGCAGCAAGTAATCGTGCTCTGCGTATTTTTGCCCAAGGGTAAGCGAGTCCTAAGGTAAAAATAATCGCCAGCGCATTCGTAAACAAAAGTAGCGCGTAATCAGCTGGTTTCAAGTCAGATTTAAAGCTAGCAACATCTTCAAATTCACTGCTATTAAAAATATGATTACGAATTATCGACATATACACGCCGCGTAAAATTGTTAGAAAAGCCACATAAAGTGCCACAATCATCAGAGGGAAAATTAATGTAGAGACATTAAAATTATCAACATCAAAGCTGGTTAAACTCATAGCTGCACCGACTGAACCTGCAAAAATGCCAAATATAACTAAGCCGCCAATCGCAACACCAATGGTGATTAATGCCGCCATATAATAGGTGGCGCCTTCAAGGTTTACATTAATCGGTTTATTACCGTAACTGATGTTTTCATGTAAATATTGGTCAATACGTTTGAGTGCATAAGGCAGTAATAAGTATAACGTGAATACACTTGCTATAGGCAGTAGAACAAAATTAATTAATGCATCACCGTAATTTCCTGAAAACGCAAAGCGTACATTACGATGACGGGTCATACGCATATTAAAGCGCAGTCCTTGATTGATGATCCATGGCATTGAAAATAAAAAGCCAAGGGCGAATAACAGACCAATAACAGGTAAAAATTGTACAACTAAGCTATAAATAATAAATACAACGATTGCTAAAATACGACCTTTTAAAATTTGTATGGGCGTTGCTAAGTAATCAAAGCTGTGGCCGTCTATTTTCGTATTGCTATAAAAATAACGATAAGTACGTACTTTAGCCCAAGCAGAATAAATACCGAGAGTTAGAATACTGAGTAAAATATTTACCGACCAAATACCAAAAAACTCACCGGCTTGACCGCCAAATTGTACTCGCCCTTGAAATATAGTTCGGTTTGATTCGTTTGTTGCTGTTTCGTTTTGATCAGTAGTGGGTTCCATTTTATTTCCAATTCCTTATGTTAGGTCCAAAAATTTACTAAAGAAATACGTTTTAATCAATCACAATTGACAGTACTCACTGATTATGTTTACTTTTTATAACTCAGTATGAGGTATCAATTTTAGAATTGTGTGTTAGATCTGCTATACTCACGGCGTCATTTTATGAGGCTGTTATGATTTCAAAAAACCAACTCAAATTAATTCGTGCATTAGGTCAAAAAAAGTACCGCAAACAATATAATCAATACCTTGTACAAGGTGAAAAAAATGTACTTGAGTTGTTAGCAAGTGATTTGGCGGTTGTAGATGTATTTGCGACGCCTGCATTTATTGCTCAGTATCAGACTCAGTTTAATAAAGTGAGTATGATTGAAGCTGATGAAGACAGCCTAACAAAAGCCAGTACGTTGGTTTCTAATAATGCTGCGATTGCGGTTGTTGCGATGCCGAAAGTAGAATTACCAACTGCACAAGGATTAATTTTAGCCCTTGATGGGATTTCAGACCCAGGTAATTTAGGCACGATTATCCGTGTTGCCGATTGGTATGGTATAAAACATATCGTGGCAAGTATTGATAGCGCAGACCCATACAATCCAAAAACAATCAGTGCCACAATGGGGTCGTTCGTGCGCGTTGCAGTAAGCCAAGTTGAGTTACCAGCTTATTTATCTTCATTAAACTTACCAATTTATGGTGCATTTTTAGAAGGTGAAAACCTACACAAGACTGAATTATCGCAAACAGGTGTGTTACTTATGGGCAGTGAGTCGCACGGCATTCGCAGTGAATGCGCAGCTTTAGTCAGTAATAAAATCACCATTCCGGCATTTGGTGCTGCTGAGTCATTAAATGTTGCGATGGCTACAGGTATTATTTTAGATAACTTTAAACGCCAAGCTTAACCTTTTGTCTCAAAATAGGTTAGATTAGTACTTGATAGATAATAATAACAATCGGTAAACCAAATAGATGCGTTTGAGCACCATAAAATTAGCGGGCTTTAAATCCTTTGTAGAGCCCACTAAAATCCCATTCCCTGATCAAATGACGTGTGTCGTTGGCCCCAATGGCTGTGGCAAATCAAACGTTATTGATGCAGTGCGTTGGGTATTAGGTGAAAGCTCGGCAAAAAACCTGCGTGGTGATGCTATGACCGATGTTATTTTTAATGGCTCAACCAATCGTAAACCAATTTCCCAAGCATCTGTTGAGCTTATTTTTGATAATACTCAAGGCCATCTACCTAATACCTTTGCCGATCGTAACCAAGTTGCTATTAAGCGTTTAGTAACGCGTGATGGTCAATCGCTGTATTTTTTAAATGGTAGCAAGTGTCGTAAACGTGATATTACCGATATATTTTTAGGTACGGGACTTGGCCCGCGCAGTTATGCGATTATCGAACAAGGGATGATCTCGCGTTTAATTGAAAGTAAGCCCGCTGATTTACGTATATTCCTTGAAGAAGCTGCTGGGGTATCCAAGTACAAAGAGCGTCGTCGAGAAACCCAAACTCGTATTAAAAGCACTCGTGAAAACCTAGAGCGTTTACTTGATGTTCGTCAAGAGTTGCAAGCGCAAGTTGATAAGCTCGCTTTACAATCAGTTGAGGCCAAGAAGTTTAAAGAGTTAAAAGCCCAAGAGCGCACGCTAAAAGGACAAATAGCGGTATTAAAATGGCAAAAACTGCACCAACAGCAAGTGGATAAAAATCAACAGATCACTAAATTAAAAGAACAAATAGATTTTTATAAGCAAGCCAATGCGGGCCACGATGATGTACTAGCAAGCCTTGAAGTCCAAGTGCAACAACGCCAGCAACAGCTTGATGATGCGCAACAAGCTCAACATAATACGCATACCCAGCTGACTCGTATTGAACAACAACAAATCAACTTAAAGCAGCAACATCAAACATTAAGTCAAAGCCTAATTAAGCAGCAAAACCTTCAGTTACAAAACCAAGAACTGCAATTGCAGCAACAAGGTCATACGAGTGAGCTTGCTGAAGCCTTACAAAACGCGATAGAGCACACACTCATATGTGATGAGCAAGTAGCGCAAATAGCACTGCAAGTTGAGCAATCACAACAACAAAAGCAGCATGCAAATAGCCAATGGCAAGCTTTGAGTGAGCAGTTTCAAGCGGTGTCAAACAGTCACAATAATGAGTTAAATACACAGGCTCAACAGCAGCAAAGCTTGCAGTACACTATTGAGCAATTAACAGATGTTGACCAGCAAGCGACAGAGCTTGCACAAAACTCAATTGCAAAGCAGCTAGATGAACAACAAACGTTAATGCAATCTTTAACCAAAGAGCTTGCGGCAAAACAAAGTGCGCTAAACAAAGTAACCCATAATACGCAAGCCGCTTATGAGGCATTAACACAAAGTCAAATTGCACAGCAAGATAAAGTACAAGCTGCGAACGAGAATAAAGCTAAAATAGCCGGCTTAACAAGTATGCTCATTGATGACAATAACCAAGGGATTGACACTTTATTAGCGCAACTTGAGGTAAAGCCGAGCTTTGAACACATAGTTGAACATGCCCTTTTAAATTTAACGCAGTTAGCCGTTAAGCCAGAAGCAGGTACCAATAGTGTTTGGCCCAGTAAAAAGAATGCGAAGGCTGGTTCTGTTGCAGCATTGATTGAGCAGGGTGTATACCCTGATTTATTAGAACGTATAGCTTTTACTAATCATTTTGAGCAAAGTATTTTCGATGATGAGTTTTGGCTTGCTGTAATTGATGACAAAGCTAATATGCATGGACGAAACTGGCATGTAAGTAACCAAGCGAGTGCTGATAGTTCATTACTGTTAAAACACAAGCAGCTTAATGATGCAAAAGAGCTGGCTATCTCACTGCAGTCGGAACTGGACAGCTTTCAAGCGGACGTAACTAAACATAAAAGTGTACACAGTGATTTATTACTCCAGATTGATAATCTAAAAAACGCTGTACATCAATTAGCGCAACAGATCGCGTCAGCCAGTACACGACGAGATATGCTTAAAGAGCAGTTAACGCAGTGGCAAATCCAACAAGAAAAACTCTCTACTAAGCGACAGCAGCTACTTGATGAACAGCAAACAATTAATACAGCGATACAGCAACAACAAAAGCTTATAGAACAGTTGGAGCTTCAAAAGCATGATTTATCAGCGCAACTTGAACAAGCACAACAGACACTGCAACAATGCGATAGCGAATGTAAGCAGCACACTGGCGTATTGGACCAGTATAAAACCCAAGCGCATCAAGCTAACTTAGCGGAGCAAAAAGCTCGCAGTGAATGTCAGCTCAGTGAAACTAAGTTACAGCACGCATTGAGTGCTTATGACACAGCCAGTGAATCTGTTGTAGAGCTAACGAATCAAATTGAAGAGTTGGTGATCCCATTAGAAGAAAGTGCTGAGCAAATATTAATACTGCTTGAGCAGCATCAACAAGGTGAAGCTGAATTAACAACGTTAACGACTCTTTTAGCCCAAGCAAAAACGGCGCTGTCGGATAAGCAAACTGCACTTAAATCATCTCAGGGGGAATTGAGCTCTTTACAAGAGAAGCTGCAAGCTCTCGCCCTTGAAGAACAAAGCCTAATAGTAAAAGCGCAAGCCGCATTAGAGCCATTAACTGAACTTGAGCAGAATTTAAAAACGGTATTAGAGCAATTACCTGACTCTGCAAATTTATCCACAATGCAAGCACAGCTTAATCGTGTAGCGCAAAGTGTGAATGAATTAGGCGCAGTAAATTTAGCGGCCATCGATGAATTTGAACAGGCTAAACAACGCAGTGAATACCTAGAGCAGCAACTTGATGATTTAACGAATGCACTTTCAAGCCTTGAAGGGGCAATTCACAAAATTGATAGAGAAACAAAAACGCGCTTTAAAGCAACGTTTGATCAAGTCAATCAAGACTTCGGTGAGTTATTCCCTAAAGTATTTGGTGGCGGTAGCGCATACCTTGAATTAACCAGTGATGATTTACTCGAAAGTGGTGTTAGTATAATGGCAAGGCCTCCGGGCAAGAAAAATTCAACAATTCACCTTTTAAGTGGTGGAGAAAAAGCGCTGACCGCATTATCATTAGTGTTTTCAATATTCAGGCTCAATCCAGCTCCTTTCTGTATGCTGGACGAGGTTGATGCACCACTTGATGATGCGAATGTTGGCAGGTTTTGCCGTTTAGTGGAAGAAATGTCACAATCGGTGCAATTTATATACATTAGTCATAATAAAATCGCTATGGAAATGGCAGGACGATTGACTGGTGTTACAATGGCTGAGCCGGGCGTATCACGCATGGTTGCAGTTGATATTGAACAAGCAGTGCAAATGGCACATGCATAATTCTATTTTTGGCAGATCAAATAATAAAAGGTGAGGGGATGGCCGAACAATTAAGATGGGTTTTAATCATTATCAGTGTAATTGTCATTGGTGGATTATTAATACATGGCCTGTGGTCAGTTCGTAAAAAAGATGCGCCAGCAGCAAACGCCAATGAGCGAGTTGAACCAACTGAGCAAGCCCCAGTCCAGCGACAGAACGTGACAGAGCCTATTGAAGAGCGTTCACCTGAGCGTGATGAGCCACAATTTGGTGATCTTAGCTTTTCAGCTTCGGATGAACAACCCCAAACGCAACCTGGTGTTGAGCAGGGCGTTGCTCAAAACCACGTTGAAGAAACAGTCGAAGAACCGAAAGAGCAAAGTGAGTCACAAGCTCCTGCGGCTGACTTTATTATTGTCCACATCCAAATGCCTGAAGGTTTGGCAATGGAAGGCAGTAAGTTATTACCGGCAATAAATACACTTGGCTTTAAATATTCTGATGAAGGCTTTTTTAATCGCCACTTAGATCCAGCCGGACTTGGCCCTGTTTTATTCCGCTTGGTTAATATGTATAACCCGGGTACGTTTGATATTGATAATATGGAACAGTTTAGTACCGCAGGTATCAGCTTATTTATGACGCTACCGTGTGATGGTGATGGCCTTGCTGCATTTAATATGCTGCACAGTGCAGCGAAGAAGCTTGCTGATGAGTTTGGTGCCACTATTTTAGATTCACAACGCGAAGAAATGACCGTTGACAGTGTACGTGAGTACGTTGAAAAAGTGAGAAGCTTCAGCGCTTAATAGCTTATTCAATAAATTAACTTTTTAAGAATTTTTTAAGCCACTAGGCGATCACTCGTTTAAGTGGCTTTTTTATGTTTTAGAGGCCAGTATGTCTACTCCAGTTTTAACGCAAATTAGTGCGCTACGTCAGCAATTAGATGATCATAATTATAATTATTATGTACTCGATAATCCCTCTATTCCTGATGCTGAATACGACCGCCTATTAAGAGAATTAAGTGCGTTAGAAACCGCTAACCCTGAGTATTTTAGCGCTGACTCTCCAACCCAAAAGGTCGGCGGAGCTGCTCTTGCTAAATTTGAACAAGTCGCTCATCAGGTGCCGATGCTTTCACTTGATAATGCATTTAGTGAAGAAGAATTTGCTGCGTTTAATCGTCGAGTAAAAGAGCGCTTAATGGATAATAGCGAACTTACTTTTTGTTGCGAGCCCAAGTTAGATGGTCTTGCTGTGTCTATTTTATATCGGGACGGGGTGCTTGTTCAGGCTGCAACTCGTGGAGATGGCCAAACAGGTGAAAACATTACTCAGAATGTAAAAACGATTCGTAATGTGCCGCTGAAGTTGCGCGGCGATGATTTCCCACAAGAAATTGAAATACGTGGTGAAGTATTTATGAATAGCGCGGGGTTTGACAAACTCAATGCTGAGGCTGAAAAGCGTGGCGAAAAAGTATTTGTTAATCCACGAAATGCTGCAGCAGGGAGCTTGCGCCAATTAGATTCAAAAATAACCGCCAAACGGCCACTGATGTTTTATGCATATAGTATCGGTGTGGTTACCGATGGCGAGTTACCAAGTGAGCATTATCAACAATTAGCAAAACTCACTGACTGGGGACTTCCGCTTTGCCCTGAGACCAAGCTGGTGGAAGGTGAAAAAGCCGCATTGGATTATTATCAAGATATTTTACAGCGAAGAAGCAGCTTAAAATATGAAATTGATGGCGTAGTTATTAAACTCAACAACAAAGCGATGCAAGAGCGTTTAGGTTTTGTTGCCCGTGCGCCGCGCTGGGCTATTGCTTATAAATTCCCAGCACAAGAAGAGATTACTCAGTTACTTGATGTTGAGTTTCAAGTAGGGCGCACAGGGGCAATTACACCAGTAGCTCGTCTTGAACCTGTCTTTGTCGGCGGTGTTACAGTGTCAAATGCAACATTACACAATGGTGATGAAATCGCTCGCTTAGGCGTAAAAGTAGGCGATACTGTTATTATCCGCCGAGCAGGTGATGTGATACCGCAAATAACGCAGGTTGTACTTGAACGCCGCCCTGATGATGCCAAAGATATTGTTTTTCCAACAGCGTGCCCTATTTGTGACTCTCACGTTGAAAAAGTCGAAGGTGAAGCGGTTGCACGTTGTACGGGGGGGCTTGTTTGCCAAGCACAGCGCAAACAAGCGATTAAACATTTCGCTTCTCGTAAAGCGCTAGATATAGATGGTCTTGGCGATAAAATTGTTGATCAGTTAGTCGATAGAGAGTTGGTAAAAACACCTGCAGATCTATTCATATTAAAGCAGGGCCACTTTGAATCACTTGAGCGAATGGGACCTAAGTCGGCTAAAAACTTGGTTAGCGCCTTGGAAGAGGCAAAGCACACTACGTTGGCTAAATTTTTATACTCTTTAGGGATTCGAGAGGTTGGTGAGGCGACAGCACAAAATTTAGCAACACATTTTTTAACACTTGAAAATGTTACTCAAGCAAGTATCGAAGCCTTGATTGAAGTGAGTGATGTTGGCGAAATTGTCGCAAAGCATGTGAGTAGTTTTTTTGCCGAGCCACATAATACAGATGTGGTTAACGCGCTTATTGAACAGGGTATACATTGGCCAGAATTAGCGCCCGTAAGCGAAGATGAGCAACCATTAGCTGGGTTAACCTATGTTCTCACCGGCACGCTCACTGAGCTGAACCGTAACGATGCAAAAGCACGTTTACAAGCATTAGGAGCTAAAGTGTCGGGCAGTGTTTCAGCAAAAACCGATGCGCTTATTGCTGGTGAAAAGGCGGGTTCAAAGCTTACCAAAGCACAAGACTTAGGTATTGAGATCCTTACAGAGGATGACTTAATCGCGTTGCTGGCAAAGCATAATGGATAACGTACTGGCAGTGTTTAAGGGCGTTGCCTTGAGCTTTGGACAGTGGCTAGGGCCGTTCTTGCCTAATATAGCCTTATTGTTAGTTGTGTGTTTAGTGTCGTTATATGCCAATGATATTATTAAAGTCACTAAACGCTTTGTTGCGCGCCGCCATTTTATTATTCGGGTTGCGGTGTTTGTTTTGATCACCGGTTTCGGATTTGGTTTGTTAGTGGTATTTGTAGCACCGCTGCTGAGTAAACTGTTAATGCTGTTTGGTAGCCAGTGGTTAGGGGTTATGGTGATATGTGCTTTTGCCATATTAGGTGTGATTGCAGATAAGAAGAACCAATTATAATGCGCTATGGTCCAGAGTACTGGGATAAATATGGTACATACCGTACGCCGATTGCATTTCACTTAAGCTTGCTTGTGCTTCTGCGTGCTTATTTTATTTGGGTAATCGCCGCGCTAAGTCGCCGTCCTGAATTAGATATTATGTCTTTGGTTTTTCGCTCAAAGCATGATTTTTTTAGTGCACTGGCAATCGGTGCCGTTGCCATTATTCCTGCGGTTGTGTTTTGTTTACGCAGGCCACAAAAAAATGTGCAAAGTGCCTTTCGGTTAGCCAAAATATGGCGTTTTATGCGCTGGCCTTTGCTTACATGTGCCGCACTTGATTTAACCTGGCTAATTATTCAAGCCGCACATAGCTATTATCAGTTTTCAATGTTTTTAGCACTACAAATGGTCGTGGTGTTATGGGTGCTATTATACTTGGCTAAAAGCCGATATTTAACGGTGTTTTTTAATGATTGGCCTGAGCCTGAAAATAAAGATAAATCATCGTAAGTTATTAGGAGCTAATAATGTACAAAATTAATAAGCAATTAGCATTGGTCGTTGCAGCGATTGGTTGCGTATTATTTTTAATTTGCTTATTCACACCATTACTTGCACAGCCTTGGTTTGTATTCTTAATTGCTTTGTGGGTCTTTGTATTTATCTCATGTTGTTATCGTCTTACACCTTTGTTTAGAGAGCGTAACAGCTTAAGTAAGCTCATTCAGAGGAACCAGCAGCATTTAATCCTGTTTACACTTACTGGTTTTTTTGATCGAACTTCAGGCCCCCACTGGGTCTCAATAGAGAGTATTAAACATATAAAATGTGATGAGGATTCAGTGGCTATTTTTATCGATGCTGAATGCGTGTTTTCAACGAGTCTGCCAAGCAGTAAAACTCATTTGATTAATTACTTTAATTCTATACTTACAACAAGAGAAAAGCAGTCAATGAAAATTGACTAAAGCCCTAATTGATTACATAAACAAAGAGGTAAGTTATGTTGACGTGGAATGATATTCTAAACTTTGCTATTCAAGGCAATCCAGAGCCAAGTAAAAAAATAATTAAAAATGATGAACAGTGGCAAGCTCAATTAACAGATGAAGCGTTTTATGTAACCCGTAACAAGGGCACTGAGCGACCTCATAGCTCAGACAGCTGCACTTTATTTGAGCCTGGTACATATGCCTGCATTTGTTGTGATAATGTGCTATTTGATGGCGATGAAAAGTTTGACAGTGGTACAGGTTGGCCATCATTTACTCAGCCCGCGCAAATAAATGCAATTGCCTACAACAGTGATATCAGTCACGGGATGCAACGCATAGAAGCTGTTTGTAACGTCTGCGATGCTCACTTAGGTCATGTTTTTCCTGATGGCCCAATGCCTAGCGGTTTGCGCTATTGCGTAAACGCGTTAGCACTAAAAAAATTATAACAAATCGTTACTGTTTAGTTACTTCTAAGCCACCCATAACCGGCATTTTTCATATCCATAATAATTAAGTCAGGCTGACATTTCGCGACTTTCTGTAATGCGATTTTGCCATTTTCTGCAACATCAATTGTGAATGGCCAACGTGATAAAAATGAGGCTAAAAAATCTCGGTTATAAGTAATGTCATCAACGATTAACATTTTACTTGGCTCGAAGTTGTAGCTAGTTATAGCAGGGAAGTTAATGTGATTAGTGTTACTTTGAGACTTGGCATAGGTGATATCTGGGATTTCAATAGATTCCCCGATATTAGAGTGGTAACTAATTATTCGTTAATACTAAGCCCATAGTATTGGCTTGCTGTGTAATTTTATCAAATCTTTGTTGTTGCTCGGAGTCTAGATTTGTTTGTACAAGTAAAGCATAGCACTTTTTAGCCATTATCAAATTAAGACTTTGGCTATTGTTCTTTGTGCTATCGAATAAACATTGTAATAAATTTAGTGCAATGCTTGCGTTGCGAGGCATTATTCTAAAGGCTTGGCTGAATGCCTCTAGAGCAGTATTTAGGTGGCCTCGGTTAAACTGAGTGACAGCATGATTATTGAGTTCTTTAGGGCCCATTTTTATATCTCGGCGTTCACTTTGTTGCTGTTGAATATAACGAAGATAGACTGGATCACTCACATTTGGGTGGGTTTCACAATGACTGATTATTTTATTAAACAGTGTTTGTGCTTTATTTTGAAAGCCTAATTCGTGAAAGGCCTTTGCTTTATCAAGTGCGCCATCTATTGATCGTATATGGGTATCGTCATCAAGTTGCTCAATAAGCATTTTTGCTTTTTTATGCTCATCCTTTAGGTAGTGTAAGCGGGCATTAAGCACATCGATTTGAGCTTGGTTCTGGCTATTGGGAAACTGCCCTTTCAGATCATTTAAATATTTATTAGTTTGGCGTGTAATGCGTTGTATTTGATCACTTTGATCTGTCGTTAGGGCAAAGTCGATACCAGCGCGGGCTGCATTCAAGTAAACATCAGGGTGATCATGAATTGAATGTTTGGCAAACTGAGCAATATCTTTTTGAGTTGCGTAATTTTTTTCGTAGTCATGGTTAAGCTGTGCTACATGGCTTAATGACTTTTGTCGGTTAAGATTTCTCGGCGCTATTTCAGCAGCTTCGCTTAGAAAGTCTTGCGCTAACTCAAATTGATTTAATTTTATTTCTAAAGAGCCTAGTAAATCTAAAGCTACTAATCGGGTTTCATGGCGGCTCAACATTGTTTTAAGCATACGTTGCGCGAGAATGTGTTCATTATTAGCTATGAGTGATTCGACTAGACCTACCTTTGCCCATGCGAACTTTTGTATATCTAGTACAGACTTAAAAAAGCTTTTTGCTTCTTCATTACGTTTAAGCCTTAATAAAACATCACCTTTTAGCCGTAATAAAATAGCACTATAGGTGCTGGTTTTCTTTTCTAATGCGGTGTTGATAAATTTAAGTGCTTTTGAATCATTACCATCATCAATTAGGTCATATACTTTTTGCAGGTTTGTTTTGCGTAATAGAATCTTTTCAATACGTGTTTTAAGTTCGTATATTGTGAATGGTTTAACAAGAAAATCATCAGGCTGCAGTTCTAGCACACTGTGAACTAATGAGCCTGTAGTCTCTGCTGAGATGAAAATAAAACCCGTTGAGTTTTTAATTAATCTTTTAACTCTAAGCTCTTCATATAATTGATAGCCATCTTGATGTTTACTTAAATTAAATGAACAAACAATTAAATCGAACTGTTCTGTTAGACATTGTTCTTTTGCAGAAATAGCATGATCAGCAAAGCGTAATTGCCGAAAGCCGAGCTTTTCAAGCGATTGCTTCATATAGCTTTGAGCAAGAGGTTGCTCTTCAACTATAAGTATTTTTGCGTTAGAAAAAATCTTTGCTGGCATTAAGCTTAAAACCAAGTAAATGTATAGGTGACTATAATAAACAGTCTAGTAGCTTACAAGAGAATTTAAAATTTATTCGTTATCATTGATGTTTTTTATTTTTTATACTGACTTGATTGTAAACAAATATATTTTGCGAAGAATGATTTGAAAGGGTGTAATAGGTTTTATTTTTGACATAACTCTTCACCTATAAAAAATAGGTGGCGTCCCCAAGGGGATTCGAACCCCTGTTACCGCCGTGAAAGGGCGGTGTCCTAGGCCTCTAGACGATGGGGACGCAGAAATTGGTTTGCAAATCACTGATTTGCTATTTCTGCGTAAGATGAGACCGAGCCTGCGAGGCGAATGGCATTATCTTATCAGAAATATTTTCTGTGTCACTAGGACAACTGAATAGTTAAACTCGATTCAGGCGAGTAGTTTTCATAACACAACACTTGTAATAAGTGGCGTCCCCAAGGGGATTCGAACCCCTGTTACCGCCGTGAAAGGGCGGTGTCCTAGGCCTCTAGACGATGGGGACACAGAAATGTGTCACTAGGACAACTGAATAGTTAAACTCGATTCAGACGAGTGTTTTCATAACACAACACTTATAATAAGTGGCGTCCCCAAGGGGATTCGAACCCCTGTTACCGCCGTGAAAGGGCGGTGTCCTAGGCCTCTAGACGATGGGGACACAAAAATGTGTCACTAGGACAAGTGATTAGTTATACTCAAATCTTGAGTTAAGGTAATGCGAATAAATGCAAGTAAAGACTCGAGCTTTATTTGCTTCGCTATTTTCTCGGTAAAACCGCCACTGATAAATCAGATTGGCGTCCCCAAGGGGATTCGAACCCCTGTTACCGCCGTGAAAGGGCGGTGTCCTAGGCCTCTAGACGATGGGGACACAGAAAACTGCTACCCTAGGACAAGCACAACAATAAGTTTGGTGGAGCTATGCGGGATCGAACCGCAGACCTCTTCGCTGCCAGCGAAGCGCTCTCCCAGCTGAGCTATAGCCCCGACTTACTTTGCTTTACACTGCTGAGTAAATCGAGCTGTGTATCGCTGAGTGCGGGGCGCATTCTATGCAGCCACCCAAATAATGTCAACATTTTTTTCAGTAACTTTATTCAAACGCCCTATTTTTCAACAAACTGGATAATCTATACACTCTGTGGTTTGTTTTTTGAACTGAAGTATTGTTTTTGTTCATAAATGAGGTTCTGGATCTGGTTAAACTCGCAATTTGTCAATTTAATGCGTGTATATAAGGTATACATTTATAAGGAAAATAAACTTTCGGTGAATTTGTTTTATAAAGTATCAATTCAAAAGCGTAAATGCTGGTGAATAACAGGGTTATGCAAAGTAAAGGGGGAGGCAATTTATTAATTGGGTTACAAGTTTTTCCTGAGCTTTGTGAAATGCAAAAATGGGACGTGTTTTATTCATTATGAAATAGCTTGCTAACAGAGGCTATTAAATATAATCGAAAGAGTGACAAGAAAGCTTGAAAATAGGTTGCTCTTTTAATTTAGAGAGCGCCGTAAAGTTTTTACCCAACTCTAGCGATAAGGTTATTAGATTCTGATTTTGCTAAAACCAGTGAAGTCTATACAATTCTATTGCTACATCACTCACTGGCACATTGTGTTTTAGTTAAAATTAAAAGTAACGAGACAAAATCGCAGCAATATGGCTATAAAATGTGCTTTCCGCCATCTTGTTGATTATAAAAACCACATCTAAACTATTTTTACTCATTCAAGTGTTGACACATTTGCAACTCTATCTATAATAGCGCCCCACAACAACGCGGCAATGTGTTGTTTTTAGATATGGGTCGTTAGCTCAGTTGGGAGAGCATCGCCCTTACAAGGCGAGGGTCACTGGTTCAAGTCCAGTACGACCCACCATTATTTTTTGGTGGTTAAGTTATATATCTAAATTCTATTCTGGTCGTTAGAACAGTTAGAAAGAGAATGTCACCGCTATTTAGAAGTAATGGTGAGGTTCACTGGTTAAAGTCCAGTACTATTTATTTTAATAGTAGTATTTATATGTGGGTGATTAGCTCAGTTGGGAGAGCATCGCCCTTACAAGGCGAGGGTCACTGGTTCAAGTCCAGTATCACCCACCACATATAAAACCTGTTATTATGTTAATAGTCATTTTTAAGAACGTAATATGGGTCGTTAGCTCAGTTGGGAGAGCATCGCCCTTACAAGGCGAGGGTCACTGGTTCAAGTCCAGTACGACCCACCATTTTTAAATGGTGTATATTACAATAATCTAAATGGGTGATTAGCTCAGTTGGGAGAGCATCGCCCTTACAAGGCGAGGGTCACTGGTTCAAGTCCAGTATCACCCACCATTTAGATACTCTTTGCGGGTCGTTAGCTCAGTTGGGAGAGCATCGCCCTTACAAGGCGAGGGTCACTGGTTCAAGTCCAGTACGACCCACCATTTCTAAAATGGTAACTGCAAAGAAAACTGATTATTTGGGGTCGTTAGCTCAGTTGGGAGAGCATCGCCCTTACAAGGCGAGGGTCACTGGTTCAAGTCCAGTACGACCCACCATTTAATCAAAATTATATTTGGGTGATTAGCTCAGTTGGGAGAGCATCGCCCTTACAAGGCGAGGGTCACTGGTTCAAGTCCAGTATCACCCACCAAATATAATCATTTCTCCAGCATCTAACTTTATTCTTCTGACTATTATCGTAAAAAGCCTATTCGGGTAATTAACTCAGTTGTAAGAAAAGAGAGCACCGCCTCCCTTTACAAATAATGGCGAGGGTCACTGGTTCAAGTCCAGTATCACCCACCAAATATAAACATTTTTACAGCATCTAATCTTAATTCTTCTGATTATTATCGTAAAAATCCTATTCGGGTAATTAACTCAGTTGTAAGAAAAGAGAGCATCGCCTCCCTTTACAAATAATGGCGAGAGTCACTGGTTCAAGTCCAGTATCACCCACCAAATATAATCATTTCTACAGCATCTAACTTTATTCTTCTGACTATTATCGTAAAAAGCCTATTCGGGTAATTAACTCAGTTGTAAGAAAAGAGAGCATCGCCTCCCTTTACAAATAATGGCGAGGGTCACTGGTTCAAGTCCAGTATCACCCACCAAATATAAACATTTCTACAGCATCTAATCTTAATTCTTCTGACTATTATCGTAAAAAGCCTATTCGGGTAATTAACTCAGTTGTAAAAAAGAGAGCACCGCCTCCCTTTACAAATAATGGCGAGGGTCACTGGTTCAAGTCCAGTACGACCCACCATTTTTAAATGGTGTACCATATTACAGTTTTTCTCTACCATGCGTTGTTTCAGTTGCCTGACTACTCACCCACTTATAAAATTCAATTAAAGTATTCTTTTAAATTTAAACCCCGAATACTCTTTATCGAAAGCCTAGTTTAGTTAAACTAATATTGCTGTTCATTTATAAAAATGACGAGAGAGACCAGTACCTTTACGCAAAGGGTTATCACCAGCTCTGAGCGAGCATTCTACAAAGCAAATACTTTACCTCTTAAGAATGGTGCCACTTTCGCTGAATTTACAGAAGCCATTACATTTATTGAGTACATTAGAGATATAGCTTAAGCGGCATATTGGAAATTACAGTGTACGATATATCTTACATTGTTGTACGCATTATCACTTATAATTCAATGGGACGTTGACTTAAAATTGGTAAGGTGTTGATTTTAATATTGTTTCGTTGTTTTTCAAAAGTGTTACATGAAAATAATTACTATTTATACCTATCACTAAGTCTGCATTAGCGTAAACTTTACTTCATCAAGACGATACAGGCTCAATGATTGAGCTGATGCCAAGGAAATGGAATACGGCAAATTAGCAAGAAGCTAGGCAAGATGCCAAATGGATAAAACTTCATGGATGACAGGGACGGTTTAGGAAGCTGCCTGGATGCAGACATTAGCGGAGCTAATGAAAAGGAATAATCAAAGGATTATATTACAGGAAGTAATAGGAGTGCTTGGAAGCGCAGGACTGCCAAAGATGGCAAGAGGACAGCACTAGGATGTGTAGGATATCGCATAGATGCGATGTGAGGGTGTATTTTGGATGTATACCCGTTCAGGGGAAAGATAAAAAAGGTAGCTTCGGCGTAGGTATGGATGCCTGATTATGGATGAAGTCAGATTGGGGCGTAACTATAAGTTACGCCTTAGTTTCTGGCGTTGTTGTTTAATTAAGACTCATCTAAAATAACTTTCTAACTAGATCTTATGCGGTGGTACGACAACACTTTTCAGCATTTCGTTTTCCATAGACAAAACCCCTTGATATACGCTCTGACCATCACTTGAAAACTCAAACATGAACTCACTTTTTACACCTGGCTTGCCGTTTTTCAAGATCCCAAAACGGCGTTTAGTACAGGCGACACTCATTAATTGAACTTGTAATTGTTCAGTTTGACGCTTAGCATGCGCATTTGCAGCTTCAGCAATTTTTCGATTAAGCCAAAACAGGTAAATTACGCTGCCGATAATAATGAATGTCCATAAGCTTGCCATGTTAAGAGAATAACCTTCCGATTGCACGAGCGAGTTTTTCGCTGCGGTTTTCTTTACGTAATAATGCTAATAGATGCGGGCGAATAGTTGGAATTGCAACTAAGTCAGCAAAAATACTTGGGAAAAGTTCCTCAATCGCTTGGTGATGTGCGCAGTTATCCATAAAAATGTGTAAACGTTCAGGGTCTTCTAGCTGCGAAAAACAGCGCCCTGCAATTGTAAGTAAGATATCTGAATCAGTTGCGATTTCAGATGCTAAAATTTCGTCTACAAGTTTAGCCGTTATACCATGTGCTTGAGCTTTTGACATGGCTCTCAGTGCACAAATTAATGAAAGAGTATCTTTATGCTGGATTGCTGTTAAAGCATGTTCTAGAAGCTGCTGTGCGAAATTAACAGGTATTTGAACATGTTCAAGCATAGCACTTAAAGGTTGAAGTACTTCTAGCGGTAAATGCGGCCATGCTTTTTGCAAGTTTGATAGATTGGTATCATCTTCCAAACGTAACGCAAAGTCAGCGATACCTTGTACTGCAACATTTTGCCAATTTTCTAAACCGAGCTTACCACTGAAATAAAGCTGTGCGTATTCATAATACTCAGAAGCAGGTTGCCTCAATAGTACTTTTAGTTGTGCGTTGAATGCTGCAAGTTTATTTGCATTGGGGGTAAAAACATAGGGGTTATTATCAAGTTTACCATCAGCTTGCTCACTTGTTAGATCATTGCCTAGCGCTTCAATAACCATATTGGCAAAATGATCACGGCTTGCACACACAAGCTTACTTTGCTCATCCACAGGGAATTTTAAAAACCATACATAAGGTTCTTTACTGGCTGCACTGTCCCAAAATTGGATAGCAATCCAAGCATGGCCAGCAAGTGGGTATGGGTAGGGGATTTGTGCTTGTTCAATGGCGTTAAACTGTTTTTTCTCAAACTTTGTAATGTGCCTGCCAATATCAAACGCACGCCATTGTGTACCAGCTCCATCAAGGAGCTGGCCTAAAGTTGCTAACTGCTCAGTCATTATGTTCTCAAAATTTATACCACTATATAAAGCAAATTATACTTCATAGCAGCTTTTGAGGGAACAGCACAAATATGTCTATACAAGAGTATAACTTTAGCTACAGTGCTTCAGGGTCAAGCCAGCGCCGTAATGAAATCCATGCTTTACCAATTACTTCATGCCACTGACTGGTAACCGCTTTTAATACGCCAGCACTGGGAATAAACTGTTTATGTATCGGCCATGCTGAAAAGTCATAGTAATCAGTTGCTGCAGGAATAATTTCTATACCTTGGGCGTTAAATAAACTTTTGGCTCGGGTTATGTGGTTCGCTGAGGTTACTAACGCAACCTTGAAATCTACGAGTGCAGGTGCTAATAATTTGGCTTCATCTGCAGTATCCATTGCAGATGGATTTTGCTTGATGCGAGTTGCATTGACACCTAAGCTGATAGCAGTTTGACGCATTAAACTACTATTTGTGACTTTACCTATACCTCCACCAGATACAATAAGCTGTGAATTTGGGTACTTATATGCCAAACGTAGTCCTTCGACTAAGCGGCTTTTGGCACAATTTCCAAGCTGGCTGTTGGCTGTTAAGTGTGGGTTTGGGTTAACGTCACATCCAAGTACCACAATTTTATCAAGGGTTGTGTGTTTATTAACGTCAAAAACATAATGTAATTGTGTATCGGGTGAAATAATTTTTTGGGCAAAAAAAGGTGTGCTGATCAAAAGTAGGCAGCTTATCGCTAGTAAGCCAAAAAGTGAAAGTACTTTATTGCTGCGAAAAGTCATGCATAGGCAAATTACACAAGCAATACCTAATAAAGGGAGGGGCATCAGCATTGCGCCGATAATTTTTTTAAGTTCAAACATCACAGTAGCATTATTAACTAAATTTGTGTCTATGCTACTGTGAATACTTGAGATTATCGACCGTTATTTAGTTTACAGGTATTTAAAAAATGACGATAAACGGGGTTGTCTTTCATATTCTTCTTCATCGCCAAATACATTGGACGAGTAAGCCCAAGTGCGCCTAGGGGTATTGATTTTATTAACCCTTGGCTTTCATATGGGGTTACCAGCCAATCGGGTAATGCTGCAACACCCATCCCTGCGCTTACTAATTGGAAAATTAACAGCCCTTGGTCAACATTTTTGAGTGTGCCATCAAATCGTGCATTTTGGATGAAATGCTTAAATATATCCTGACGTTCACGAGGAATTGGATAAGAAATAATAGTTTCGTTTTTTAA
Source organism: Pseudoalteromonas mucoides (assembly GCF_049257175.1). Taxonomy (NCBI): domain Bacteria; kingdom Pseudomonadati; phylum Pseudomonadota; class Gammaproteobacteria; order Alteromonadales; family Pseudoalteromonadaceae; genus Pseudoalteromonas; species Pseudoalteromonas mucoides. The sequence goes on along the minus strand of NZ_JBMMUC010000009.1, from coordinate 119,762 downwards.
GTCTAGCGCTGTAACGTATGCTTTTTTAGCAAGTTCGTGATCTGGTGCGACAATTAACTTTAACTTGAAGTCAAAAAGGTGTGCGTATTCAAGTTTATCAGGTTCACGTATATCCGAAGTTAATACTAAATCTAGCTCTTCATTGAGTAAATCTGGAATGGCATCATAGCTAAAGCCACGTTCGTAATCGACTTTAATATCAGGCCAAAAATTATTAAATTCTTTAATTGTTGGTAATAACCAATGAAAGCAAGCGTGACATTCTACACTTAAGCGCAGCTGTGAAATTGGCTGATTTAAGCTTTCTTTTAAACGGCACTTGGTTGCCTCAACTCTAGGCAGTACTTCATTTGCTAATTCTAACAGCAACATACCTTGCGGCGTAAAACGCACAGGTTGGGTTTTGCGTTCGAATAACTGACAATCTAGCTTATTCTCTAAATCTTTGATCTGGTGAGATAAAGCGGACTGAGTTAAAAAAAGCTCACGGGCGGTATTCACCAAAGAACCGGTTTCTTTTAATGTGGCAATGGTCTTCAAGTGTTTTACATCAATCATCTTTAATAATTCTCATGGAAAAAGTGAGGTTCACTCAGATTTTAAACATACTACGCTTTTATTTAAGATGCTTCAACGTCTAGATGGCTAAAAATGGCTGTTAACGTTGCTTAAATGTTGCTGTTTAACCATGGCGTTTATTTGACAGCGCTGTCAAATTGTTTTTTATTATTCATTTAATTATTTTTATGAATTTACCTCATGTTGGAACGTAGGTTTATCAGAAGCACACCTTTCTTTAAAGAATCAACCTGCTGCTCAAAATTAGTTAGCCAATGCACTGTCAACCTACTTGCAATGTAACCTTTCGGATAGATAACGAATTATTAAATAATTTATAGTAGGGTTGATTCGCAGTGACTCAGGAATTGAAGCTGAAGGTATGATAGGAATAGATTGTGAAACATTTGGATTTGCGTCGGCTTAGGTTATATTTTGCAAAATATAGCCTAAACCGACATGAGCTCATCATTGCTTAAAATTAAAGGATGCTGAATAAGGGTGAAAGTAATCATTCTTCATTCTTTTTTGTATCTTTATTTGATACTTTAAAGCCAATGTTTGCTGAATGCTTTAATAGCATTATATTCCCGATGATTATGGCCAAAACCAAAACTATGATCAAAATGTGCCAAAGTTGCATTTGCTTAAACTCTTTTGTGTGATGTGCGAATAGTGTAGCAAATCACACAAACGTTAAAAACGTTTGGCAAAAGATAAGGATATAAAATCGAGTCCAGGGTTAGGGCGTTTAAAACCTGCGTTTGAGTAATGCAGGTATCGTAAAGCAGCCGTCACTTCATCAAACTCGGCAACAAAGCCGAATCTATCTTCAAACTGATAGTGTGTACTTACATTTTTTCCTGCGAAATAAGTGTCATTGATAAGAGAAAACCCGATCCCTGCTTCTATCGATATAGGAATGTTTTTTATGTGCCCTATAGGGTATTGGAGCACTGGCGATATCGCTAGCACCAAGTTAGTTTGATGTTTATTTTCAGCGCCGTACTCCCAAATATTGATGCTAGATTCTAAATAAATATGGCTATTTTTCAAAATAGATTGAAGCTGTGGAGCATGGTATTGATAGGCTAGTTTTAGTCCTTTAACGTCCCCTTCGCCTTGAACATAGTCGAGTGCATAGCCATGATTTGACAGTGCAAAGCTGTTAGTACTAGCTAGGAAAGTTAATACCATAAAAATATATTTAAATACTTGTTTGTAAGTCATTAGAAGCGCCCATAGATGTAATTGATATTTACAAAATAGGGGCATGATTAGTATGAATTCAAGCGACTAAAAGACACTTTCCCTCTGCAATTAGATATTTGAAGAAGTAACAACCTGATTATGAAGAGATATTTTGATTGGTGCGAATTTGCCATTAATAATGTGCCGTTTAGATTCTTTTTGTAAGCATACAAAACAGGTAAATTACCCACTCACACATAAAGGAGACACACAATGATTTCAATGAAGCACTATCTATTTATTATTACATTATTTTTTAGTAGTTCCCTTTTTGCTAATGCTCAGCAATCACCTGTGCAGCTATTAACTCAAGTGGGCGAGCAGTTGTTTAGTGAAATCAGTAAAGTAAATAATCAGGGAACGGCAAGTAAAAGTGAAATGACTGCCGTTGTGGATAAATATTTGATGCCTCATATGGATGTGAAATTTGTCTCATATAAACTACTAGGTAAACATATTAAAGGAATTGACCGTGCGCAAGCGAGTGCGTTCATTTCTTCAGTTGAACATTACTTGAGTGCAACTTATGCCGGTGCGTTAATGAAATACACTGGACAAGAAATTAAATTTGCAGATGAGACAAATGTGGTTTCTGGTGATTTCGCTACGGTCAAAACACAGATCATAGACACCAGCGCGCCAACAATTGACCTACATTTTAAGTTACGTCAAAGTAAAGATGGTAGCTGGAAAGTGTACGACATCGTTGCTGAAGGTATTTCATTACTAAGTGCAAAACAAAAAGAAGTTATTCAGAGAATTTCTGAAGTAGGGCTGACACAAGTGACAGCTGAATTAAGTAAAAAATAACCTTTTAAGTAAGTCTCCAACCTAAAACGACAAACTGAGTAAGCAGTTTGTCGTTTTCTATTATTCTTTAAAATCACACTCTTTAGTCTAGCGCGTGGATCAAGGTATGCTAGAATATGGCCAAGTATTTGAGCTAACTAGTAGATTATGCTTGAGTATTAAATAGTATTAAGCGCAGTGTCAGTTTTAGGTTGTTATAACTAAGCACTCACTTATCCCCCGAGCATTTTAGACACTGGAGTTGTGTTGATTTAATGGAAAATGTACTAATTTGGCCTAAAGAATACCCGCTATTAGTCAAAGGACTTATTGAGCAAAACGGGGCATTTATTTTAGACGCTTTAGAAGCGTGGCCTGCTTGTCGCTCCACTGAAGAAGATGATGGTGTTTGCACCACAGTATTGCCCCCAATTTATTACCTCACATGGTTAACTCCGCTTGAACCGTTTGAAGAATGTTTTTTTCAGCATATCAGTGAGTACGATGAAGAGGCGCAGCATTATATAAGTGCCGCAAAAGACTATTATTACGACAATGATTATACCCCAGAAAGCCTTGTATTATTGATGTGTCAACGGCTAGAAAAGTACGCTAGCATTGCAGCGCAAGCAGCTATTGATACACCACTTTCCCTTATTGGTCATTTGTTTACTAAACGCTATTTTACGGTGATTGAACATGCGCTCAATACAGGGAGCAAGATCAGTGCTGAGGATGCATTAGCAATATGGAAAGAGGTTGATTTTAGAGAGCGTTTCAGCCAATTCATTCCTCAGTCAGTAAATGATATTGAGCGCTTAAGCGAGCTAGCCGCTGAAAAAGTAGCAAGTGGCAAAGATTATTTCACCTTACTAACCCAAGTCTCTCCTGATGTAGATTCTGCACTTTTATTAGAGCAAGCTTTATTGGCGCACCTTAGCTTTGATACAGCAAAGCAAACAATGGCTATGCGCTTTATTGAACAAGGTGCGACAGGCACGTTAAGTGATGATGATAACAAAACCGCATTTATGTGGGCGGTAGAAAAGGGTTATGTAAACCTAGTCCAAATTTTGCTCGATAAGCAAGATAAAACACACACGGATAAGTTAGGTAATACTGCATTGCATTATGCCGTTATCGCCAAAAATGAACCGCTCATGGTGTTATTACTTAAATCAGGGTATGACTTTCGAGTACGCAATAACGAAGGGCTGAGCTGTTACCGTTTAGCGGTGAGCATAAAAGCAACGCAATTAGTCAAATGCTTAGAACGAGACTTTGGTATAAAAGAGCTTTCACCTGACGGGCAGTTTGCACGAATTAAAAAAGTGCACGGATTACATGCAATTGTTACTTTGCTATTGCCATTACAGTTGTTTTTCTTTTTCGATGAAACACTTGCGATAAAGAGTGAACTAACATTAAGTCTTACTATGTTGTCGGTTATTTGCTTCTTTTTCGCCATGAGCCTAAAACGCTGCGCTTTATACCCACACATCAAACATCCTTGGGGTTTATTTGTTTTACGGTGTTTTTCGTTTATGAGTTTGATCGCCCAATTAGGGCTTGCCAGTATTGTAGCATTAGCTACATTGAGCGAGTTAGTCTGATTTTATGAAAGCCATTAGCTAAAAACGCGCTAAATAGCGCGTTTTTGTATTTAAAACTAATTATTATTAATGCTTGTCTTCATGGGCGGCTTTTTCTTCTGCTAGCTCTTCTTTAAGCTTACGTATCTTAAGCCCTAACTCTTGACCTCGATGACGAGCATAGTAAGTACAGCCTATAAACATGGCACTTGCGAAGAGTAACTCCAGTAATACCCAGATAAGCTGGCCTTGAGCAACCCATAATAATGTAAAGCCATGGATGAAATAAAACATGACAATAAAGTTTGCCCATGCATATGTATAAGGCTTGTCTTGTAAAATGCCTTTTAAAGGCAAAAGTAAAGGAAGAATATAAACCGCGAAAATAAAGCCATTACTGTGGCCTTCACGTGGTGCTATTAAATAGAGCCAAATTGGCATCAGTATTAAAAGTCCAAAGTAACCAAATAATGCAATACGTTGGAATCGAACCGTCACTGGCTTTTTAGCTATGCTGGTTGTTTTTTCAGTTGTCATTGTAATTTTCTCGTGATTTTAACCAGTCTTTGGCCAACACTTTGGCAGATCTTAATTTCGTCTTTACTCAGCTGGGAGCTGTTATTCGAACCAGCTACATGGCTGGCTCCGTAAGGAGTACCACCCGATTGTGTTGCGAGTAACTCAGGAACTTCATACGGGACACCCATCAACATCATTCCATGATGCAATAATGGCAATGATAAATTAAGTAGCGTAGCCTCATTTCCACCGTGCATACTGCTTGATGATGAGAATACACAGGCCGGTTTATCAATCAGTTGACCTTTTAACCATAAATCACTCGTGGTCTCCCAAAATGATTTTGCTTGCGAAGCCATCATCCCAAAGCGAGTGGGAGTGCCAAATGCAAGACCATCGCAGCTTACTAGCTCTTCTTTGCTGATAACAATGTCTTCTGGGTTTTTGACCACAAACGTACGAAGTAATGCTACGGCCCCTTGAAGTTCAATTGCATCGGCAATTTCATGTGCCATGGCGGCGACTGAGCCGTGACTCGAGTGGTAAAGAACAATAATAGTTGGTTGCATTAAAGTACGCTTAATACATTTTCAGGAGGACGACCAATGGCTGCTTTATTGTTGTTAACCACAATAGGGCGTTCAATTAATTTAGGGTTTTGCGCCATTGCTTTGATAAGCGCATCTTCGTTTGCTTGCTCTTTTAAATTGAGCTCTTTGTATATGTCTTCTTTGGTACGCATCATCTGACGAGCAGAATCAAACCCTAATTGGTCTATAAGTGTTTTTAGTTGAGCTTCATTTAATGGCGTTTTTAAGTACTCGATAACGTCTGGAGTTATTGACTTTTCTTCAAGTAATGCAAGTGTTTCACGAGATTTAGAACAACGTGGATTATGATAAATAGAGACTGACATAATAAATATCCTTTAACTAAAGTGGGGCTATTTTAGGGCAACTTACGCGAGACTTAAAGTCTCGCGAGTTCTTTTTGCATTTGCCTATATTGTGTTAGTAACGCTTTTAATCTCTGTTGTTTAACCCGTTCTTGCGGCTCCACAAAATTTAACGCTTTTTGCACTTCGTCAGCCGCTTTTAAATAGGCACCATACTGAGCGAGTACATCAGCATTAGCTTCGTGATACGCAGCCAAGTTATCTTGTTTTTTGTAGGTATCTGCGAGTAATTGTTTCGCCAAGTTATGATCTGGCTTTTCAAGTAAAAAAGACTTAAGCAACTGCTCTGCTACTGGGTACTGCTTTGCCTCTAAAGCTGCATTAGCGTAATTTAAAGTAATTACTTGGTTATTCGGTCGGTTGTGGTGTAGGTTTGCCAAAAACTTAACAGCTTCGTCAGCCTTTTCTTGGGCAATGAGTAAGTCGGTATGAGTATCAATGTAAAATAGGTTTTTCGGATCCGACGCAAGTAACTCTTCTAATATCTCTGCCGCACCATCCAATTTTTTTTGATCAAGTAGACTAATTCCCAGCCCATACTTAAGGGCTGTGGTATTGTAAAAACTGTTTTCTTTAATTAGTTTTCTAAACAAGTTCTCAGCATCTTTGGGTTTATGATGATAACGGGCAACCACACGGCTCTTTGCCAAATTAAACTCTAAACTAGTAGGATACTGGCGCTTTTCATATTGTTGTGCGCGTAAACGTACGTCTGATACCCTAGATTCTGGTAAGGGATGAGTAAGTAAGAACGCTGGTGGCTGGTATTTGTAGCGAATTTGCGCAGCAAGTTTGGTTAAAAATTCGCTCGATGCATAGGGGTCAAAACCAGCATTGTTAAGTGTTTGCATACCAATACGATCCGCTTCTTGTTCAGCTGAGCGGCTGTGTGTTAGTTGGCTAAAGGCGGCTTGAGTTTGGTTGGCGGAAATAATCGCAATACCCGCATCAGGTGAAACAACCGTTGCTAAAATACCGGCTATCATCCCCGCAATTGTGAGTGCGTTATTATCTTGCTGCTGTTGAATTCTACGAGCTAGGTGGCGCTGTGTTACGTGCGCAATTTCATGGCCTAGTACGGACGCGAATTGGCTTTCATTGTCTGATTGTGCCATCAACCCCGTATGCACGCCCACATGACCGCCGTAAAAAGCAAAGGCATTAATTTCAGGGTTATTGATCCAAAAAAAAGAAAAGGGGAAGCGCACATCATTTGCGTTAGCCACTAACTTTCGACCAAGGGTTGTTAAATATTCATCAAGTACAGGATCGCTAATAACGGGGGATGAGCCTCGAATTTGCATCATCATGACTTCACCAATGGCTTGCTCTTTTTCAAGTGGTAAAGCTTGTAATGCAGAAGTACCTAAGTCTGGTAATTTAAAGTTAGTTTGCGCCTTTAAAGGCTCACTGCTGAGTACGCTTATTGTAAGCAACGCACTGATTGCGGTGATAAAGGCTGATTTTAGTCGCATTTTATTCCTTGTTGATTGTGTCGCCAAGCATTAGCTTTGCTATATCAATTTCGTCATTGCATGCACGGCTGTCTTTTTCGCACAATTGGTAGAAATCTTTTATTGTGACACCATCGAGCTTTACTACGTTCAATTCTCTTTGTAAAAAAGTAATTATTTTATGAACTGCTTTGTGAGCGTGGAGGATCAAAGCTTTATCTGCTTTATCGCCACGTTCAAAATAAAAGCCGATAAACTTATGTAATTGATTTATTCTGATCAAGCTTTTCATGGTGACAGGATCCCATACTTTAAACTCCATAAAGCGATTATCTTTAACATATTGATCTATTGTTACTTCCTTAGCATAAGGAAGTGCCCATAGCTCAAAACCTCGGTCAGTAAAAATTTGGTGCAAAGCTATGCGCGGTTTTTTATTACAATGGATCTCGCCGATTGAATTTTCAGAGCCTTCGAGTATGTCTAAGTTCCAATTGCGTTTATCTATTAAGCGTTTAACGGCATTATCAAAACCGTGTTCTAGGATGCCCTCAGATTCACTAACAGAAGATGCAACCATATGATAAAATGGTGGTAATTCACCCCAATTAATCTGCTTTTTATACCAGTTAATCTCTTTTAATGTTGGATTACTTGGTAGTAGCGCTTTATTATGCGTCCCGGGCATGAATATATCCTTACTACAATTTATTTACTAAGGATAAACTATTGCGCTGCGGGTTTTAAGAAAAATTTCAAATGCGCTAAATAACAGACCAGCGTTATGAGACTTTTTATGCATTTTATCCTGGGAGAATATGAGTTATGTTAGAGCACGATTTACGAACATATAATTGTCCGCAGCAATTTATTCAATTTAAGTTAGGCTTAAAACAGGCAAACTGTAACAAGCAGCCGATTAAATTTATTTTCTCATTAGAGCAAACGACGTCAGATATAGAACGTTTTTTGCAAAAACATCATTATCATTACAAATTAGAGCCGCAGCTTGGGCTATTATTTGTGGAGCCATTACGTGTTTGAATATGTAAAAACCTGGTACGAACGAAAGTTCTCAGATCCTCACTCAGTTACCTTACTTTTTTTATTAATAGCGCTTATAGCACTGTTTTACTTCTTTGGTTCATTTATTGTGCCAGTATTAGTTGCGTTAGTTATCGCTTATTTATTAGATTGGCCTGTTGCTCATCTTGAGCGTTTAGGGTTACGCCGCTTTAGCGCTACAATTCTTGTTATGTTGGTGTTTACAGGTGTCATGCTGACATTAATTATTGGTATGGGTCCAGTTTTGTGGCAACAGGCCAGTAATCTAGTGCAAGAATCTCCACACATGATAGAGCAAGGTAAAGCATTCTTATTGCAATTGCCGGACGATTATCCAAGCCTCATTACTGCTGAGCAAGTGCAGTCTGTAGTTGCTAATGTTGAAAATAAAGTAATTGAATTTGGCCAAGTCGTGCTCTCTGCGTCATTGACTTCACTTAAAGATGTAGCTGCTTGGCTTATATATCTGATCTTAGTACCTTTGCTAGTATTTTTTATGTTAAAGGACAAGATCGAGTTAATCATGAGCGCAGAAAAGTTGATCCCTAAACAGCGTCGCCTGATTTTACAGGTTTGGCATGAAATGAATCAGCAAATTATGAATTATATTCGTGGCAAAGTGTTTGAAATTTTAATTGTGGGTTCGGCATCGTTTATTGCTTTTACAGTCCTAGATCTTCGTTATGCAGCACTGCTTGGCGTGCTCGTTGGTTTTTCTGTACTGATCCCTTTTGTGGGTGCTGCTTTAGTTACAATCCCCGTTGCAGCAGTGGCGCTGTTCCAGTTTGGCTTAGAAACACAGTTTTGGACCATTTTAATTGTTTACGGCATTATCCAAGCGCTTGATGGAAATGTTCTTGTGCCATTACTTTTTTCTGAAGCGGTAGACTTAAACCCGGTTTTTATTATTGTTGCGGTGTTATTTTTTGGTGGGCTTTGGGGGTTCTGGGGCGTGTTTTTTGCAATTCCTCTGGCTTCACTTGTAAAGGCACTAATTAATGCATGGTCGAGCAAGCAAGAAGAGCGACTGATTGAGCATAACCAACAGCTTTAGTCTTAAATGGTATAGATAACGCACCATAGAGATAAATTGATTATTACGCACGCCATTAAATTTATGTAGAATGCGTTATAAGATATATCTTTTGGTAATATGGTGCGTTTTTAATGTCTGATCTTTTACTTTCTTCTGATTCAACATCTCAAATTTATCTTGATGCGAACGCAACAACTCCCGTTCTCCCCTGCATCGCAGAAGTTGTTTCACATACTATGCAAATTTGCTTTGGTAACCCGTCGTCTTCACATATAACAGGTATTCAAGCAAAACATTTGTTAGAACAAACTCGTAATAAGGCACGAAAAGTCATTGGTGCGCATGATGGTGATATATTATTTACCTCAGGCGCCACAGAAGGTATACAAACCGCGGTCGTTTCTACCCTCATCGCAGCAAAGCAGCATACGATTGAGCAACCTGTGCTTTTATATGGCGCAACCGAGCATAAAGCGGTGCCAAATACTTTAATACATTGGAATGAAGTGTTGGGAATTAATGCACAAGTATTGGCAATCCCGGTATCAAGTGAAGGCATTTTAGATTTAGAATTTATTGCACAACATGCTCAAAGCGCTTTGATGATATGCACTATGGCAGTGAATAATGAAACCGGCGTTTATCAAGACTTAGCTGCTATAGAAACCACAATTCGCGCAAAAAACACTGAGGTTGCTTGGATGGTTGATTGCGTGCAAGCATTAGGTAAAACGGCACTAGAGTTGAGTAAAACAAGTATTGATTACGCACCGTTTTCAGGGCATAAACTGTATGCACCGAAAGGGATAGGGGTTTTATATATTCGTCAGGGCAGTGCATATACGCCATTTATTGCCGGGGGAGGTCAAGAAAGCGGTATGCGGTCAGGTACCGAAAACCTCCCGGGTATTGCTGGGCTTAATAAACTTTTTTCTTTGTTATTAGATAGCAACGATGACACGTTTAAAAGCATAGACATACTTCACGGCTACCGAAATAAATTACATGCTGCGTTAAATTATACATTTGGTGAACTGACGTTTAATCATAATTTTGATCAGAGTGTGCCTACCACCCTTAACTTTTCAGTTAACGAATTTAGCAGCAAAGAAGTGATGGATTTATTTGATGCCGCAGGTATACGTATTAGCGGCGGCTCTGCGTGTAGCTCGGGTGCTAGTAGAAGTTTCGTGCTCGACGCTATGGGCGCTTCAAATTGGCAAAGTGAAAATGCACTACGCTTGTCGTTTGGTCCGGCAACCACGCAAACTGATATAGATTTTGCTTGTGAGCGGATTCGTTCACTTAAAGTTATTTTGCAAGCAAATTGCTTAATAGTGTCAGATTCTGAATCACCACAGCAAGAAGCATGTGCGCTTGGTTTAACTCAATACCGCCACCAAGGAGCATGCTGCTGGTTATATGTTACAAGAAAAAGAGAAGCGATAATTATTGATCCAATCGCAGAGTTATTGCCGCGATTAGAAAAAATAGTTACTACGCAGGACCTTACAGTAAAAGCTATTTTAGATACTCATGAACACCAAGACCGTATGTCATCTGTGGAATTGTATACTGCCGCCTTTTCAGAACATATAAACTATTGTGAATCAGAACAATTAGGCTGGCCAGCTGCCTCATCAGTAATTGAATTAGGGCAGACTAGGGTAGAGCGGATTGCTACTCCAGGGCATAGCATTGATAGCTTTAGTTACATGTTACGCTGTAATAAAACGTCAAAAGTGCTTTATTGCTTTTGTGGTGATTTACTTTTACCTGCAGGTCTTGGTAATACTAGTTTAAAAGGCGGCAGTGCCGTGCAAATGGCTGAATCTCTAGTTAACCTAAATAACGTTTTGGCAGAAGAGAGTATCATCTGCTCTGGCCATGATTATCAGCAATGTTTCGCAATAAACTGGCAAACCCAAATTATACAAACACCGCTGTTGTTCGCTTTATTAAACAATCAGATCTCAGTTGTTGAATTTGCTGAGCAAAAAAGCGCACATGACACTCAAAGCACTGGCAAGTTTGCAAGTCTTTGTGGGTATGCAGCTAAATTAGATAGTTTCTCAGCTTCGCAAGTGGATATCGTTCATGCAAAGGCGTTATTAAATGATGCGAACGCTTATTTAATTGATACACGCGAGCCTTATGAGCATGGCGTAACTGCGTTACCACACTTATTTAATATAGATAAGCACCGCGTTATAAACATTCCATTAAGTAGAATGGCTAATGCGTGTGCCGATGGCCAATTAGACAAGTCTCGATGTTATGTTCTATTGTGCCGAAGTGGTAATCGCTCTAAGCAAGCAGCTGCCAATCTTACACAACTTGGTTTTGAACAGGTATATAATTTAGATGGTGGAATGGCGTTGTTATAATAGCTTTTGATGCAAAAAAATGGCGCTCAGTAGAGCGCCATATTACATATTAGTATTAAAGCTTAGGGCCTGAGCTGTCTCTGACCACAATTGAGGGCGTGAATGAAGTTATAATATCTTTATCTTGGTTACGTGCGCCTCGTGTCTTAGTAAACAATAAGCGAGCAGCATGCTGTGAGATAACATCATTTTCTTGATGAGCCGTTGTCAATTTAGGCCAAGTTTGACGAGAGAACGGCGAGTTCTCAAAGCCGGTAATTGATAATTGCTCGGGTATTTGTATTCCCATTAAACGCGAAGCAAACAGAGCGCCTGCAGCCATTTCATCGTTGCCGCCTAAAATAGCCGTGATTGCTAATTTATTATTATCGGCTAATAACGCTTTAGCACCTTCAACACCTGATTCAAACGAATATTTCCCGTCATATATGAAGTCACTGTTTGTTTGGCTATTATGATCTTCAAGTGCAGCTTTATATCCTTCTAAACGCTCACTGGTTGATTTATGCTCTTTATCACCACAAATAAAGCCAATGTTTTTATGGCCGAGTGTAAGTAAATGAGTGGTTATTTCGTAGGCCGCTTTGTAATCGTTTACATAAATACAGGTATCTTGATCTTCATCAGTCGGTCGACCTGATAGCACTCGGACATAGTGAATATTTAATTCATCCAACATATTCGTAATACTACTTTGCTCTGAAAGCGGTGGGGTCAGCACTAAACCTGCTAAACGAGAACGCTTTATCATGGTTTTAAAATCATCTTCCATGTTGTCATCGGTGTAGCTGCATGGGTGAATTACCAATTCATAACCTTCGTCTTTACAACGTGATAAAACACCATTTTGCATATCAATGACGTAGTAAGCATTAGGGTTGTCATATACTAAACCAACTGTAAACGATGAAGTACCCGCTAGATTACGCGCCGCAAGGTTAGGTTGGTAGTTAAGCTCGTTAACTGCTTCCATTACCACATCATATGTTTTTTTGCGTACGGAAGGTTCTTTATTGATTACTCGCGAAACAGTCTTCATCGAAACTCCAGCGAGTTTCGCTACATCATTTATAGTTACTTTCATACAATTACTTTTTAGGTTGTTGTTTTTGCGTTGTCATGAATTCATGAAGCTCAGTGTTTTAGCCTAAATAAGTAGGCGAGTCATTAATTCTTCATCAAGACCAGTTAGTGTATCTAATGTTGCGCTAAAATAGCAGTAAAATAATTGAGATAATTTTTATGATACCGGTGTCAAATGAGTAAATATGCGTTATTATCTCCTTCATAAAATATAAAAGCAGAAGATTGACAGCGTTGTCATTTTAACTTATCGTTAACCTTGTTTGTAGGTTGTTACGCTATTTTTTCTTCTACTGTTATAAAAGATAGTTATAAATCAGTTTGTTGCAAGTCCAAAGGGGATGTTAAAAATGAGTTGTCGTTCACAGTTAGCTAGTTGGCAGGCATTACAAGTAAGTGCAGATAAGATGAAGAAAGCTCATCTTAAAGATTTATTCGCCAACGATAGCACGCGGTTCGAGCAATTCTCTACTCAGATCCCCGGTGTATTATTTGATTATTCAAAGCAATTAATTGATAGCTCTGTGATGGCTGAATTACACACATTAGCACAAGCGTGTGATCTTGCTTCTTGGCGAGATAAGATGTTCAGCGGTGAAAAAATTAATATCACCGAAGACAGAGCCGTACTACATACTGCATTACGAAATCGCAAAAGTTCTTCACTGGTTGTGGATGGCGAAAATGTCAGTGAGGTAGTGAATAATGAACTTGAAAAGATAAAAGTATTTGTTGAAAAAGTACGTTCAGGGCAGTGGCTTGGTTACACAGGTAAAGCTGTCAAATCAGTAGTAAGTATCGGTGTTGGAGGGTCTAACCTTGGGCCACAGATGGCAACTGAAGCGTTAAAAAGTTACGCAGACGATACTCTAAAGGTTCATTATGTTTCCAATGCTGATGGCGTTCAAATTTCGTCAGTATTGAAAGAAATCGACCCAGAAACGACTTTATTCGTTATTTCATCAAAAACATTTACGACCTCAGAGACCATGACTAACGCTAAAACAGCGGTTGAGTGGTTTTTAGAGTCAGCTCAAGACAGTCAAGCGATTGCTAAACATTTTGTTGCTGTCAGTACCAACTTAGAGAAAACAGCGGCCTTTGGTATTGCTGATGAAAACGTATTCACTATGTGGGATTGGGTTGGTGGTCGCTTTTCATTATGGAGTGCGATAGGATTACCAATCGCTCTTTATTTAGGCTTTGAAGCTTTTGAAGCTATCCTTGAAGGTGCGTTTGAAGTTGATGAACATTTCAAAACAGCCCCAAATGAGCAAAATGTACCATTATTAATGGCCTTGCTAAGTGTGTGGAATACCAGCTTTTTAGGGCATGATGTGCAAGCTATTTTACCTTATGACCAAGCTTTGCATATGTTGCCTGCATATTTACAACAAGGTGAGATGGAAAGTAATGGTAAACATGTGAATTTTGCGGGTGAAACTGTAAATTACACCACGGTTCCGATTATTTGGGGCATGACAGGTATTAATGGTCAACATGCGTTTTATCAGTGCCTGCACCAAGGTAATGTTGTTGTACCGGCTGATTTTATTGCATCAGTTAAGCCACAAGTTAACGTTGGCAAACATCATGATATTTTGTTGTCTAACTTCTTTGCACAAACAGAAGCGATGATGATGGGCGTTGATGCAGAGCAAGTTCGTACTGATTTAGCTGCAAAAGGAAAGTCTGATTCTGAGATTGAGCTGCTAGTAAATCATAAAATTCATAAAGGTAACCGTCCAACCACATCAATCTTACTCGATGTTGTTGATGCTAAAGCAGTCGGTCGATTAATCGCGCTTTATGAACACAAAATATTTTGCCAAGGCATAATTTTGGAAATATGTTCATTTGACCAATGGGGTGTAGAGTTAGGTAAAGGCCTAGCATCTAAAATCGAAGCTGAACTACTTGATGATGATGTTAATCACCCTCACGATAGTTCAACTCAGGGTTTAATGAGTTACTACAAAGCGCATCGCGCTTAAACAATTTTAGTAATATGCGTTATTTACGTGTATTACAAACCAAATACCTTTGAACGGGTAGCGCTGGAGTTCTTAGGGCCTGTATATTTGTGAGAGGATATGCAGAGCCCCTAAGACTCATTTAACCAGCCAAAAACAAGCGAATTCAACAGGCTTTTTCAATTGATGCTAAAAGCTGATATCACCTAAACAACAAGAATATATGCCTGTACTGCGGTTTATGTAGTTGACAACAGGGCATAGTAAATTTAGAGAGTAAATTATGCTAAATCCTTTTGATATTGTAATTTTTGGGGGCGGCGGAGACCTTGCATTACGTAAGTTACTTCCTGCAATGTATCGCGCATATCAAGAAGGCAACCTACCACAAGGTTCGCGCATTTTACCGACCGTTCGAGAAGAAAGTAAACGTGCAGAATATATAGAAACCGCACATGAAGCGCTTAAGCAATTTTTAGGAAAAGGCGAGTTTAACACTAAAGATTGGAAAGCGTTTGCAACGTACTTAGTGCCAGTTGTAACCAACGTAACCGAAGCTGATGATGACTGGGATAAACTAAAAAATATCCTTGATGAAGATGCACAAGATAAATCGCGTGTATTTTATTTATCATTACCGCCAGCTGTATATGGCAGCTGTTGTGAGATTTTATCTACCAAAGGCTTGATCACATCAACTTCACGCGTGGTTGTAGAGAAACCAATTGGCTACTGCGGCCAATCAGCTGAAGAGATCAATGCAAAAATTGCGGAATACTTTACTGAAGATCAAATTTTCCGAATAGATCACTACTTAGGCAAAGAAACCGTTCAGAACTTAATGGCACTGCGTTTTTCAAATTCATTATTTGAAAATATGTGGGATGCAAAATCAATTGATAATATCCAAATTAGTCTTTCAGAAACGGTTGGCCTAGAGAGCCGTGCCGGTTTTTATGATAAAGCTGGTGCTCTACGCGACATGGTGCAAAACCACTTATTACAACTTCTATGTTTAGTGGCGATGGAATCACCCAATAAGCTAAATGCAAACAGTATCCGCACAGAAAAACTAAAAGTATTAGAGTCGCTACGTCCTCTAGTAGATACTGATGTAGATGACAATATTATTCGTGGTCAATATGTACCGGGTGATTTAGATGGCAAAATTGTACCAGGGTATTTAGAAGAGTTAAATGAAGGTGCAAGTAAAACAGAGACCTTCGTTGCTATTCGCGCGCATATTGATAACTGGCGTTGGGCCGGTGTGCCATTTTACCTTCGGACAGGTAAGCGTATGGCTAAGCGTTGTGCTGAAATTGTGGTTGAATATAAAAAAGTATCACACAATGTGTATGGTGATAATGTGGGTAAGATTGAGCCAAATCGCCTTGTGATCCGCTTACAACCTGAAGAAACCATTCAACTTACCTTGATGTCAAAGCGACTTGATAACCTTGAAATGCAATTAGAGCCTGTAACCATGAACATTGAGCTGTCTCAGGCTTACAGTAATGGTTTCCACTCTGATGCTTATAAACGTTTAATGCTTGATGCTGCTGCAAATAACCCCTCATTATTTATCCACCGTGATGAAGTACGTCAAGCATGGAAATGGATTGACCCAATTGTAGAGCGTTGGCAAGATAAAGGTAAACCAGCATTGTATCGTGCTGGTAGTTGGGGTCCCGATGATGCCGATGAGTTACTTGCTGAAAACAATCATGTTTGGTTTAACACTGGTGACAAGGCATAACTATGGCAACAATTATTGAGAAATTTTTTGATTCTAAAGAAGAATTAACTGCTGAATTATCAGCCAGTCTTGAACAAAGCCTGGTATCAGGTATTAATAATGATGGCCGTGCTGTTTTAATGGTTTCGGGTGGATCGTCACCAGCGCCTGCTTATAAGCATCTTTCTAATTTAGAGTTAGATTGGAAAAATATCGATGTAGCAATGGTTGATGAGCGCTGGGTCGATGCATGTCATGAAAAGAGTAATGAAGCTTTTATAAAAAGCACTTTATTGCAGAATCATGGCGCTGCGGCAAATTTTATTACCATGAAAAATGATGCAGAAACGGCAGCGCAGGGTAGTGAAGAATGTGAAAAAGCATACCAACAACTCAAGCAAACTTTTGATGTTACTATTTTAGGTATGGGGCCTGATGGCCACACTGCTTCGTTGTTCCCACATGCAGAAGGCCTAAAACTAGGTTTAACTACATCACAATTGGTATGCGCGATTAATGCTATTGAAAGTGACGTGACGGGTAGTATTACTGAACGAATGACGTTAACTTTATCTGCTATCGCCCAATCTAAAGTGGTCAAGTTGTTGATAAGCGGCGAAGAGAAGTTGGCTGTTTATAAAACGGCTAAAGCGGGTGGAGATGTCAGCGATATGCCTCTTAGGGCTGTATTAAATCATCCAACTATAAATATAGAAGTTTACTGGGCGCCGTAAACGTTTAACGGCATCTCTCTTAAATAGTTATTTTATGAAAAAAGTGCAGGCTTCATGCCTGTACTTTTTTTATTAATATAGTAAAAATATTAGAGCTAAAAAACCTGTCACATCCTAATCCCAGCAGCTCAAAACAATATTAGAAGCAACTCACACAAGTACTCCTCACTTCATTGATACGATGTTGTTAAAATTTACTTCCTGTACCAAATATTTAAAACATATATGCTTGCGATTAATTTAATCGGTGTGTTGCTAAACAATTAATAAATAGAGTTATTTAGGCGGAAGGTTACGTCATCTGTCGGTGGCTAACAATTACCTTTTAGAGAATGGATTACTCTATAAAATAACTATAGACATAGGTCGTATAGCTCTCTATAATACAAAATGACAACGCTGTCATTGCTAATGATAATTATTAATGATTCCCTGTTCGCTATTTTATTTGCCCTAAAATAACGATTATTAAATTTAGCAATCTGCGTTGTGAGAAATCTTCTTTACAATAGAGACAGGCTCATACGAGTCTCTTTCTATGCTCTAAGTGGAACGAAATTTTTACACAGAGTAAAACCTAAAAATTCACTTTTACCTTAAATGGGTATAATACCATTCTCATTTTTTAGCATATCATGATATATTCACCTCGTTAAAATGTAATAAATCATAATTGAACTTTTTTATTTTACATAATAATCAATGACTTACTGTATTGTTGGCTAGTTTTTTATACAAACTAGCTAAAAAGATGTAGCACAAATGTAATTTAGAGTGTATGGTTTGTTACTAGATGACAGCGTTGTCATCATCACTGGGCAGAAGTGATATATAAAACCAACAAAATGATTCAAGGGGAATCCTGTGTTAGCTAAAAATTTTAAAAAAAGCTTATTAGCAGTAAATATCGGGCTTGTAATGAGTGCCGGATTCACTGGTGCTGCATTCGCAGCTGAAGAAACTCAAGTAAAAGAAGATGTAGAAGTCATTGAAGTACGTGGTATTCGCGCTTCAAATAAAGAAAACTTAAACGGTAAGCGTTTTTCTAATGCTGTTGTGGATGTTGTAACAGCTGAAGATGTTGGTAAATTCCCTGATGGCGATGTAGGTGAGTCTCTTGGTCGTATTTCAGGCGTGAGTGTATCTCGTCAGTTCGGTCAAGGTCAGCAAGTTTCAATCCGTGGTGCTTCTGCACAACTTACTCGTACATTACTTGATGGTCACACCGTTGCTTCTACTAGCTGGTTTGATCAGCAAGCAGTTGACCGTAGCTTCAATTACTCACTATTACCATCAGAATTAGTGGGTGGTTTAGAAGTTTATAAATCATCACAAGCTAATTTAGTTGAGGGTGGTATCGGTGGTACTGTTATCGTTAAAACACGTAAACCACTAGATTTAGATGCAAATACTGTATTTGCAAGTGTTAAAGCTGATTACGGTACGATTTCAGAAGAGACTGACCCTGAATTATCTGGCCTATACAGCTGGAAAAATAATAGTGAAACATTTGGTATTTTGGCTGCAGGCTCACTATCAGAAGTTGATTATCAACGAAATGGTATTGAATCTTCAGGCGGCTGGAGTGGCGGTATGGCACCAACCACATTCCAACAAGATCGTGAACGTACTGCATTTAATGTAGCTATGCAATACCAACCAACAGAATCTTTACTATTCGGTTTAACTTATACAAGCCTTGAAATGGGTGCTAACAATGCTAACTCGCAGATCATTGTTTTCCCTGGTGAGGGCTCATGTGAGCAAACTAACGCATCAGGTAATTGTGTTTCTCGTACTATAGACGGTAATGGAACTGCTTTCTTTCAAACGTGGGCGCGTAAGGCGAGCATGAAGTCTGATTCTATCGACTTAGACTGGAAATATGATTCAGAATTATTCACTTTCAAAGGTCGTATCGGTAGCACCAGTGCAGACAGTGATGTGACAACTGCAAACTATGGTATGTTTACAACTAACAATAGTGATCTTAATGGCACTATGGATATGACTGGTGACGTTACGAAATTTAATTTAGCTAACCAATCATATGATTCAAGTATTTTACCGGATACATTTGGACCGCAAACGTGGGCGCCAGAATATAACCCTGATTCAGATGAAGAATCTTACTTAAATCTAGACTTCGAAATCCCAGTAGATTTTGGCGTTGTTACAGGTATTAAAACTGGTTTACGTTATGCTGATCACAAGGTTGTACAAGACGGTAATGCAGCTAATGTAAATCTAGATTTAGTGCCTACGCGTACTGCCGCTGAGTACTACCCTGGTACAACCACTGCCGGTGGTGGTTTTACATTACCTGAGCCTAATATGGATCTGATGATTGCTGATTCATTAGCGATGACAGAAGGTTATACCGCTCGTCCGCAAGCTTACGGTACTGTTGAAGAAGAAAATTTAGCGATTTATGCGATGGCTGACTTTGACGCTGATGGTATTCGCGGTAACTTAGGTGTTCGTTATATTTCGACGGATATTGAATCTGATTACTACGACTTAAGTGATTCAGGCGTATACAATTCAACTTTATCGACTGATAAAGCAGATTACAGTGAATTTTTACCAAGCTTAAACGTTGTTATGGATTTAGCTGACGATGTAATCTTACGTACATCAGCAGCACAGGTTATTTCTCGTCCAAATTACGCTGACTTGTTTGCAACACGTAGTTTAGCCGGTTATACAGATAACCGTCCATACAATGAAGTACTACAAACTGGTAATGTTGGTTTAAGCCCATTTAAAGCATTCCAAGCTGATATCGGCGTGGAATGGTATTTTGACGACGATGCGATGATAAGCGTTACTTACTTCACAAAAGAAGTGAGCTCGTTCATCTCTACACAACAACAGACTAATCAACAAATAGGTGTTGATATTCCTGTTTACACAACTAACCCAGATGCAGGTGTTTCTCCATGTGGTGAAGGCGTGAACGATTGTTGGACTGTAAGTTCTTCAACAAATGGAACTGGTGGTTCAATTGAAGGTATTGAGTTCCAAATTCAAGACTCATTTGATAATGGTTTAGGTTACTCATTTAACTATACTTATGCAGATGCAGACGCCCCTGCAGAAAACTACCCAGACCGTGTAGGTGTGTTCTCTGATTCATCAAAGAATACTTATAACGTAGTTGGTTTTTATGAAAATGATGATTTCTCAGCACGTTTAGCTTATAACTGGCGTTCAGAGTTCATTATTCGTGAAGCTCCAGGCTGGTATGGTAACCGTGAACACCAAGCATATGGTCAGCTAGATTTCAGTGCTACATACTCTGTAACTGACTACTTAGATGTAACTTTTGAAGGTATTAATCTGACTGAGGAAGACAGCATTCAACTAGGTAATAATGATCCATCAACAACATTACCGAATCCGGATCTGTTAAATGACTTCCCAGTGTGGAGCTTTGAAGGCGAAGCACGCTATAAGTTAGGTGTAACAATGCGCTTCTAAGTGACATAGTTATTCTTAATTTAAAAGCCCAGCATTGCTGGGCTTTTTGTTTTCGATAGGTCAATATTGTGCCAAGTTAAAATTTAACCATTAGGTGTTTTATGGATATTAAGAAAGTTGTAATCTTGGGTGGCGGTACTGCTGGGTGGATGGCCGCAAACCACATTGGTAAAGAAATGTTGAAACGTCCAGGGGTATCAGTCACTTTGATTGAATCTCCAGATATTCCGCCAATAGGCGTTGGTGAAGGCACAGTGCCAGATATAAGAAAGACATTGGCGAGTTTTGGCATTAGCGAAACCGACTTTATTAAAGAGTGTGATGTCACATTTAAGCAATCCATCAAATTTGTGAATTGGATGGATAAAGACAAACATGGGGAGAATAACTTTTATCATCACTTATTTGATGCTCCGCACCCACAAGACATTAAAGACCTGACACCCCATTGGTTATGTACTGAAAATCTTACAAATTCATACGCTGAGCACCTATCTTCTCAACACCTAATATGCGAGGCAGGACTTGCACCTAAAGGTATAACCACTCCTGAATATCAGGGAGACTTAGCGTATGCGTATCACTTGAATGCAGGGAAGTTTGCCCAGCTTCTAGCAAAAAATGCCAAGGAAAAATTTGCAGTAACACATTTGTTTGCAAATGTTGTTGATGTCAACTTAGCAAGCGATGGTAGTATTTCATCACTGTTAACAGATAAACTTGGACAGTTAGATTTTGATTTCTATATAGATTGCTCTGGGTTTGAATCTTTATTGATAGATAAAACATTAAAAGTTCCATTTGTAGATGTCTCTGATACGTTATTAATTAATTCAGCCTTAGTCGTACAAGTACCCACTCAAGCTGATTCAGACATTCCTCCGTACACGATTGCTACCGCTCATCAAGCAGGGTGGATATGGGATATCGCCCTAACAAACCGCCGTGGTGTGGGCTTTGTTTATTCAGATAGCTATATGAGTGATGAAGAAGCAAGTTTAAAACTCGACCATTATTTAGGAGACTCAAAGCAAGATCTCTCGTACCGGAAAATACCCATGAAGGTAGGTTACAGAGAAAAGTTTTGGCATAAAAACTGTCTAGCCTTGGGACTAGCTCAAGGTTTTCTTGAGCCGCTAGAAGCGACGTCTATATTGTTAACCGATTTCTCAGCTAAATATTTAACTCAACGTTTTCCTTCGTGTACATCACAATTAGAGAGCCTTGAGCAACGCTTTAACCATGCTATGGTTTATGCTTGGGAGCGGGTAGTTGATTTCATTAAGTTACATTATTGTCTATCGGATCGCTGCGACTCACCATTTTGGTTGGCAAATAAGGACATTAAAACAATTCCAGATTCACTGCAGAAAAAGTTAAAATTATGGCAAGATTTTACACCTGTACGGGATGATTTTTTCAGTCAGTTTGAAGTGTTTTATTTAGAGAATTTTTTATTTGTTCTTTATGGGATGAATTATAATACCCAACCGTATAAAAATACGACGGAAGAAACAAAACGCTCGCTGGAGCGGTTAAAAGTTCGCGGAAATATAGATCTATACTTAAAAGAAAAACTACCAAACCATAGAGAGTTATTAAATAAAATTAAGGAGTTTGGTCTTCAATCTATTTAGCTTATGGCGGATATTGCTAGCATATAAAATATTTAATCATTTTTAATGCTAGCAAAAGAAGCAATTGATAACCTGCCTACTTTAGGATCTCTTGAATAACTAGCCGCAGATGTAATATTTGCACTGTGTAATAGGTTCCCCTGATAAATCACAAGTCGATTAAATTTAGCTTCAATTTTTAATACTTGCTCAAAGATACTCGTGGAATTGGATAAATAGCCGTTGTGCTCTTCAGGTTTATTTTTCATGTCACGAACCATCTTTGCTAACAAGGGTTTATGTTCATCCTTAAACTCAACAATATTCTCAGGTATATATTTGTATATGCTTGTACCGCCAAGCTCCTTATTCGATAGATAATGAACGAAAGCATAGTCTCTTGGATCACATGAATCTATATGTGGCACTTTTTGGTCGTTTATTAAATCTGTTGGTTTACATGAAATGAGCGATAATAAGCTTTTATGCAAAGTTGCCGACGTATAACTATACCCTTTAATTTTGGGTAGTATCTCATTTTGGAAAAAGGTAAGCAGCAGTCTTTGATATGGTTGGGGCATGTGATCACGAACCCCAGGATAAAAAGAGTTATCAGAAAACATGGGGTTGAAATAGGCTATATTTTCAGCGAAATGCATCACACTTGACATATCCAACAAAAAGTCATCAATGACAAATGCATATATATCTGTCTCAGGAACAATTAACTTCTCTATTTTTATTTTAGGATTAACTGTTAGGTTTCTCATGTTCTTTTCTTTTTATGGTAGGTATTAAAGTGAATTGGGGTGCTAACTTATATTTTTGACATAACTAATTAGGGTTAGTCGCTTCTTTTAGTTCAGAGTATACCCAAACAGTTATGTGACGTGATCGCAGGACGATCTAACACTCCTAAAGTGAGCAACTTTGAACCCTTTAAAATAATAGACCCTAATATACTCAGGTTAAACAGCACTGTCAAAAAGCATAATAAAAAGTATTTTTTGATTCAAAGTTAGTGGCTGCATTACACTAATTTGCGCTAGTAAATATGGCACAGAGTAATACAGTAATTGCTATTCGCAGCTTGTATAAAATAATTCCACTTTTCAAAGGTAATATTTTGAAATTTATTGTTTCAATAAGCCATTGAAAATAAAGGTTTACTTATAATTAACTAATAAAATCCTCAGGGAAAAGCATTCTATATAGTTGATAAATTAATTACAGACCCAATTAAGTTAATAACGCGATAATTAAGCGAACAAATACGTACAATTGTCACAAAGTTTTCACTTCCTTTTTGCCGTCAAAACCTTTAGCCTTAGAGCCTAACAGCAAAAAATATAATTTATAAATAACGGAGCAGTAACATGGCGGAGCAACAAGTACAGCCTTTACACAACGAAAAACATGCCAACACTAAAATTCAAAATGGCATTAATGTAGAATTTTTAAAAACTCAACACCTAGTGCCTGTAGTTGCACATGAGTTTGCACGTGTAGCAAATGAATTTCCAATGTCTTTCGTTAAAAATAACGAAACAGGTCAATTTCAAGCTGTTGCAATGTTTGGCCTAGAGCCGGGCGAAAACCTTTTTGTACAAGATGGTAAATGGACAGCGGCATTTGCACCTATGGCTACAACTCGCTACCCACTTGGTCTTGTTAAGCACCCTCAAGAAGACCAATACGGTATCGTGATTGACGAAGCAAGCCCATTAGTGGGTGAAGCAGAAGGTAATGCCTTATTTGAAAACGGTGAAGAAACGGATTACTTAAAGCGTCGTAAAGAAGCATTAGTATCATTCATTGAGTTTTCTCAAGTAACAGAAGCGTTCACTAAATTCTTAGCGGATAAAGAACTACTTGTAGCACAAACGCTTACAGTAGATATCAAGGGTGAGAAAAAAGATATTAATGGTATCTATCTTATCGATGAGAAAAAACTTAATGAGCTAAGCGATGAAGATTTCTTAGACCTTCGTAAACGTGGTTATTTAGCACCGATTTATTCATTCCTAACGTCTACTCACCAAGTAGCTCGTCTAGCTCGTTTAAAAGCGCAACAAGCGTAATTAGCAAGTTAAAATTTAAAAAGCGCCTTCTGGCGCTTTTTTTGTGCCTTTTATCTGCTAAAGCTTGAAATTAAAGGTAAGTTTATTCACATTAGACTAATCATAACTCAAGGCGAACTAGCACTATGAAGAAGTTACTTTTAACGACATTGTTTAGTACAACGACCGCAATTTTAAGCCCCTATGCCCTTAGTGCAGAAGCACCTTTTGCTATCGCTATTCATGGTGGTGCAGGAACAATTGAGAAAAGCCGGTTTACACCAGAGCAAGAGAAAGCCTATCGCGCTAAATTAACAGAAGCTGTTGAAACCGGGTATAAAGTTCTTGAGGGCGGAGGCGAAAGTCTTGATGCTGTTACAGCGGCAATTAATGTTTTAGAAAACTCCCCATATTTTAATGCAGGACGTGGGGCGGTATATACCTATGATGGCTCTCATGAGTTAGATGCGTCAATAATGGATGGGCGAGATCGTCAAGCTGGTGCGGTTGCAGGAGTTAAGCATATAGAAAACCCAATTAATCTAGCTCGTTTAGTAATGGAAGAGTCAGTGCATGTCATGCTTAGTGGTCAAGGTGCAGAAGAGTTTGCAAAACAACAAGGTGTGCCGCTGGTTGAAAATAACTTGTTTGATACTGATAACCGTTATAAATCTTTGTTAAAAGCCAAAGAAAAATTAGACCAGGCCAATACAACAGGCAAAGACTATCAAGCGTTACATCACGCTTTACCAGTCAATTATAAAGTAGGTACTGTGGGTGCAGTCGCGCTGGATAAAAATGGTAACTTAGCTGCAGGTACTTCGACGGGAGGAATGACTGCAAAACGCTTTGGTCGTATTGGCGATGCGCCTGTTATCGGCGCTGGTACATTTGCTGAGAATGAATCGTGTGCAGTGTCTGCGACAGGTCACGGGGAGTACTTTATTCGTTATAATGTGGCTGCTGACATTTGTGCGCGCGTTAAATATCAAAATAAGTCTATCGCGCAAGCGGGTGATGAAGTCATACATGATGTGCTCAAACCAATCGGTGGCACTGGAGGCGTTATCATTGTGGATAAATCAGGAAATATAAGCTTGCCTTTTAATACTTCAGGTATGTATCGGGCAAGTAAGTCGAATACCCAAGCAACATATGTGGGTATATTTAAAGGCGAATAATTTGATTTATAACCAATGACTATTGTTGATCCGCTGCAAGCTTATTAGTGTAATCACTTTTTACAATCTCTAATGCTTGCAGTACGTCTTCAGGACTCACATCACTTTGTTCTAAAACCATGATCAAATCAACTGCGAGCTTTACATAGGTTGGAGCTTGGTTTAAATCGTTATTCATTAATGACCTGTTTTTTTGCTATTTGACTAATTGCAACTTCAATCGCTGTATTTACTCTTTCCTCCATATGAAGGCGTTCTTGTACTGGTAAGTAAAAAGCCATGTCAATATCAAAACGTATATAACGAGGTGGCAGCTGGTTTAGTACAGTACAACAAAAATCAGCCATAACGTCAGCATTATATTGTTTGTCTAGTTGGCGTTTTATTATTTCTTCAACAACTATTTTTTCATAATAATTATGTATATCGTCATGTAATCGCACAAACTTACCTACCATTAAGATGTTAACCTGTTTTCAGTTTATACTAGGACTGAAAATAAATCGACATTGGTTATAAAGTTAGCGTAATTGCTGTTTCTCGACGATTTGGATTTTTTCTTCTGTGGCTGAAATAGCTTTGCGACATCGACCTAGTCGACCGTGTATTGTTAATATTTCTAAATTAAGTTCTTTGGCTTTTGCAGGCCCTACGTTTTGCATCTGTAATTTTCGTTCTTCAATCATAAGCACTAAACGACGCTCAAACTCATGATTTTGTTTTAACTCATCATAGAGCTCATGCACAGGCTGCATAATTTTCTTAACAGCTTGTTGGTAAACTTTTGGCTTATTACGCGGTTTAAAGGTATTTTTATTTTCTTTTGCCCAAATAGGCGTGGATTTTATAACATTAAACACAGCTTGTACTTGATTGCCTATTCGCTCTAGCGCGTAATTATAGGCATGACGGTGATCTGGTGGAGGGAGGTTGCTTACCTCTTCTTCAATCTCAGTGACATAGTCTGCTAAACTCATACTTTTAGTCGAAAATACTCGTCGGTCAAATAAACTTGGCTGTGCTTGCATATAACGGTTTTTGGTCAGTAACTTGGCGTTATCAAACTGTGTTGCTTGTTGTTTTAAGGTAGCCACTTGCTGGCAAAGTTTATCAAACGCTGCTGATTGCATATTACAAATAGGCCTCATAAATTAGCTTTAGTGCTAAGATAATGACCACAGTATTAAACACAGGTCGAATAAATTTACTGCCAAAGCGAATGGCTGAATGTGCTCCCAGCCAAGCACCAAACATTAAAAAGAACCCCATAGTAATACCAAGTAAAAAATTAACGTGGCCAAGGGCTACAAATGTAATAAGTGATACAAAGTTAGAAACAAAGTTCATAGACCGTGCTAGGCCGCAATTTAACAACAAGCTCATTTTATAAAGTAAGCTATTTGATGCCGTCCAAAACGTCCCTGTTCCCGGTCCTGCTAAACCATCAAAGAAGCCTAAACTTAAACCCTGTAGCCACTGCTTAATTTTTGTAGCACGATTCATTGGTGGTAATGCATCATCTTCTACATTACTAAGATTACCGAAAAGGCTATAGCAAGCGACAAGTATAATAACAATGGGCAAAAGTTTATTTAAAAACTCTATGCTTAAGTAATCAACTATTAAAGTGCCTATTAGTGCGCCTAATGCTGTTGCAATGATAGAGGCTGCCCAAAATCGAGGATTAAATAATTGCTTACGAAAATAAGTAACACTGGCGGTGAGTGAGCCAAAACTAGCAGCAAGTTTATTGGTGCCTAATGTTAAATGAGGCGGTAAGCCCGCAGTTAACAACGCCGGAACAGTCAGCATTCCGCCACCTCCGGCTATCGCGTCAATAAAGCCCGCAGCCAGTGCCACGGCACATAAGAGCGCCCATGTTGTTGGATCAAGTGCAAGTTCAAACATTAGTAATCTATTTGTCTTTTAAAAGGTGGCAATGTATCAAGCATGGCTTTACCATATCGCTTGGTTACTAAACGACGATCAAGCACTGTAATAAGGCCTTGATCGTTCTCTTTGCGCAGCAGTCTACCACAGCTTTGTACTAATTTCTTCGCCGCATCAGGGACAGTAATAGATAAAAATGGATTACCACCTTTACTTTGTACAAACTCAGCTTGGGCTTCCTCAATAGGGGAGGTAGGAACAGCAAAAGGGATTTTAGTGATCACTAAATTTTCAAGATATTTCCCGGGTAAATCAAGTCCTTCGGATAAGCTTTGAGTACCAAATAGTACACTGCCTTTTCCCTCATCTATGTTTTTTGTGTGCTGTTTTAACAGTGCTTCACGTGACATTTCACCTTGTACTAAGATGCTGATGTTTTTAGTACGTAATGCTTTCACTACATGATCCATTTGCCAATAAGAGGCAAACAACACTAAGTTAGCTTTCTCTTTATTTAAATGCTCTGGAAGGATTTTAGCTAAATGGTCGCTAAAATCCTTATGAGTTGGTTCAATAATCGATTTTGGAATATGCAATGTTGCTTGATTTGGGTAGTCAAAAGGAGAAGGGACTTTTAAATACTTAACCCCTTCTTCTTTAGCAAGACCACTTTCATAGGCAAAGTGATCAAATGAACCCAGTGCAGTCAATGTAGCTGAACATAAAACGGCGCCAGCACATTGTCGCCAAAGTTTGTCTTTTAAGTAATAACCCACTTCAATTGGGCAGTCACTGAGTAAGTGGTCATGATGGTTTTTGTACTCTAACCGTTTTATCCAACGAGCATGAGGAATGCCTTCCCCTTTAGTTGCATAACTAAACCACAACTTATTTAATTGCTCTAAGCGATTTATATAGTGTCCACTTTCAGCCAAAATTGGATCTGCAATATAGGGTTTGATATCCCCATCACTGACATCTTGTACTATTGTGTCGTGCATTTTATTTAAGCAGCGCAGAGCATCTAAAGTGGCTTCGCTGATATCTTTTGCTTTATTGTGTAGTGATTCCGGTATTTCACCATGTTCAAAGCGGTAGGTATCATCTTTAGAGTAGCTGAAATCGGCGTTGTCTAAGATATCTCTCACGACTTTTAAGTCTTTATTGGCGTCATTAATACTGTCGCACAGTTTAAAATTTTGCCCAATCGCTTTTTGGCCGACTATGACTTTAGCCATTTTACCGCTAAATTTTACTAATTTATCAAGCCAGTCAATCGTGCCCTTTATTGTGGCTGCAGCCGATGAAAAATCACGGGTTATATGGGCAAGATGATGTGCTTCATCTATGACATATATTGTATTGTCAGGCTCGGGTAAGATTTTACCACCACCTAAATCTAAATCTGCTAGCAGTAATGAGTGATTAATAACTAATACATCCATTTGCATTAAACGTTGGCGAGCAAGTTGAAAAGGGCAGGTTTGGTGTGCTTTCATTTGTCGCTGACAAGCGTGTTTATCGCAAACAATTAACCCCCAGACTCGGTCGGGAATTGTATCAGCCCAACTATCTCTGTCTCCTAGCCACTTTTTATTTGTATAGGCATCATAGAGCTGTTTCAAACACTTTGCTTCCATGGTACTCAATGGCGATGTAAGAGTGGGCATAAACTCCATTTGTGTTTGACTATCGCCGTTTACAGCATTATGAAGTTTATGCGCACATATATAGCGTTGGCGCCCTTTTACTAAATCAAACTTAAAATCGAGGCCTGAATGCGTTTTAAAAAAAGGCAGCTCTTTATTGATCAGTTGTTCTTGCAATGCAACGGTTGCTGTTGAAATAACAAGTTTCTTTTTTTGGGCAAGTGCTAAAGGCAATGCGCCTAAGCAATAGGCGAGGGACTTACCCGTACCCGTACCTGCTTCTATTACACAAATACGTTGTTTTTTATGGTATTCACCCGCAAGGGTTTTCGCAATTTCAGCGACCAAGTAGTTTTGGCTGCTGCGAGGACGATAATCATTGAGGTTATCAGCCACATGCTTATGAATTTTTCGAATTGTGGCTTTTAAGGGATCAGAAAGCATGGGTGAATAACCTAAAGTATGTATATAATTACAGTGCTGTATATTAATTGGGATTGAACATTGACACAAGCTATCTATCAAGGCTTTATACTTTCTAGGCAACAATATGGGCCTAATAAATATAATGCTGAACAAGGGATCACCCTGTGTTATTGGCTCAGTAGTGATGTTGGGCCTATTAAAGTAATGATCCCTGATCAGCAAGCCGTGTTTTTTATTCGCTCTGCTGATGTACAAAAAGCGCAAACATTATTGCAAGAACAACAAATTTTAGTGCATTTTAACAAGGTGGCACTGCGCCACTTCGACTCAGCTCAATGCACTGGCTGTTATTTTCTATCGACACAAGCATTATATCAAGCTCGCTCAGTACTAGAGCAATCGCTAGATATCTATGAAGCTGATATACGCCATACTGATCGCTTTTTAATGGAGCGTTTTATTCGAGGCAGTGTCTATGTAACAGGGGAAGTGACTCAGCAAGATGGCTACTTACAAATTGATAATGCGCAACTTAAAGCTGCAAATAATTATAACCCTTCATTTAAAACGCTCTCTTTAGATATTGAATGTAGTGGTGAAGGGGTATTGTTCTCAATTGGCCTAGTAGGTGATGAGATTGATTGTGTACTCATGATCGGAGAACCTACAGAGTGTGAGCAAAATATCCGCTGGTGTCATGATGAGCTCGATTTATTAAAACAATTTCAAACACTAATCCAACATGTTGACCCTGATATCATCATAGGCTGGAATGTTATTGAATTTGACTTTACTGTGCTGTTTAGAAGGGCTGAGGAATTAAGTGTTAAACTTTATATCGGCCGTGGGAATAGCCCGCTATATGTTAAACAAGGTAATTTTACTCGATTAACCATACCTGGGCGTTGTGTAGTCGATGGGATAGACACTTTAAAAAATGCCACCTACCATTTTGATAGCTTCTCCTTAGCCAACGTAAGTCATAAAGTACTAGGCGAAGAAAAATTAATTCAAAGCGATAATCGTTTAGCTGAAATAATCCGCCAATATAATGAAGACAAACTAGCGTTAGCGGCTTACAACCGGCAGGATTGTGTACTGGTTAATCGTATTTTTGAAAAATTAAATTTATTAGAGTTCGCAGTTGTTCGTACAGAGTTAACTGGGCTTGAGATGGAACGGATGGGGGGCTCAGTTGCAGCATTTACCAATTTGTACTTACCTTTATTGCATCGAAGTGGTTATGTGGCACCTAATTTAGGAGAGCATGGCTTAACCTTTGAAAGCCCCGGCGGGTATGTTATGGAGTCTACTCCAGGGCTTTATAAAAATGTATTAGTACTGGATTTTAAGAGTCTCTATCCATCTATAATGCGAACTTTTTGTGTTGACCCATTGGGACTAATCAAAGGGTTAAACAATACAAACGATGCAATACCAGGCTTTCATGAGGCATTATTCTCTCGCAGTGAACATCACCTACCACAACTAATTAAAGAGTTATCTTCTTCAAGGCAAGTAGCTAAAGAGACTAATCAGCCAATGCTATCTCAAGCCATAAAAATTATTATGAACAGCCTTTATGGTGTGTTGGGTTCTAAAGGGTGTCGTTTTTACGATCCACGGTTATCAAGCTCTATTACGCTACGTGGCCACGAAATAATGCAAACGACACGCAAATGGATTGAAGAACTCGGGTATACCGTTATATATGGTGATACTGACTCTACATTCGTGAGTCTTGATGAAAAAATGCCAGCAAAAGCATGTAATGCCATAGGTCATCAACTGGCATTAACAGTCAATGCCAAGTGGAAGGAAAACATAAAAGAGCGGTTTGACTTACAAAGCTACTTGGAAATTGAATTTGAAACTCATTACAGTCCTTTTTTTATGCCCACCATACGCGGAAAAGCAACAGGCTCTAAAAAGCGCTATGTGGGTCAAACTAATAATGATGGCGATAAAAAGCTGGTGTTCAAAGGTATGGAAACCGTGCGCAGTGATTGGACTGAGCTTGCACAGCAATTTCAAGTAGAGTTATTTGAAACTCTTTTCGACGATGATTTTGAAACTGATATGTTAACACCCATCATCGAAAGTTATATAGAACGTTTACATGCGGGTGAGTTTGATAACAAATTGGTTTACCGTAAACGACTAGGGCAACATTTAGCTGATTATCAAAAAAATATCCCCCCACATGTTCAAGCTGTAAAATTATACCAATCGCAAAACCCCGATTTTGAAGTCCATAAAGGCCAAACCATTGAGTATGTATATACCCACAATGGTGCGCGGCTGCACCAATCTGGTAATAAACTAGATTATGCCGTTTATGTTGAAAAGCAAATTAAACCTATTGCACAGATGATATTAACTAATCTCAAACAAAAAATGAGTGATTTTAACTCACATCAGCGGTCCCTTTTTTAGAATAAAGAAACTAGAATCCTTCTTTATGTTAACTATATTTGATTGATTTTTTATCAGAACTGCAGCAGAACTCTAAAATTTATGGTTTGTACCTTCATATTTACGCTTTTTTTGTTTTTTTATTTAAATTTAAGTAAACAAAGGTTGGCAAGATTGGTTTTTTTTGTTTAATATCCTGTATCGGTAACAAGATATGTTTGTTACTTGTTAAATGAAGTTAAATAAAAATAACCACAAAATAGTGGTCCAGGGAGAATCAAATGTTAAACAATAAAGTTTCAAAAGCTGTTCGCTTAGCGATTGCTTTTGGTGCAGCATCAACAGCTGCATTTTCAGCAAGTTCAAATGCTGCAGAAGAGGGTGTTGAAAAAGTAGAACGAATTCAAGTAACAGGCTCACGTATTAAACGTACTGATCTTGAAGGTGCGTCACCAGTAGAAATAATCTCATTTAGTGACATGAAAGATGCTGGTAGACTATCAGTATCAGATGCTCTTCAGTCATTAACAGGTAATAGCTTTGGTGCTGATTTACCTAGCTCAGGTAATGGTGCTCAATCGCAGTCTACTATTAACTTGTTGGGTATTGGTGCTGGGCGTACTCTGGTACTACTAGATGGCAAAAGACTAGCCGGCTCTCCAACTCTTGGCGGCTCGACTGCCAACCTAAGCAGTATTCCAGCAGCGGCAGTTGAAAGAATTGAAATTTTAAAAGATGGTGCATCTGCTATATATGGTTCTGATGCTATTGCTGGTGTAATCAATATTATTTTAAAGAAAGACTTTGAAGGTGTTAGTTTTGATATCTCATATGGTCGTCCAGATGCTGAGGGTGGCGATACTAAAACAATGTCATTTTCAGCTGGTGTGTCTAGCGATAAAGGCAGTATTACATTTGTATACGATCATCAAGAGCAAGGCTTTATATCGGATTCAATGCGCGATTACACTGCTGCGTCTATGGAAGACCGTAACGGTGATGGCATAATATCTATTTACGATGATACCGTAGGTATCAGTTACTATGGAGCTTCAATTTTTAACCCTGTTACAGGCGATCGTGAAGCATCACCTGCTTGTGATCAATTAACTGCAACCGTACCTGGTTTTGTAGGTTCATTAGACCAAGGTACTATTTTAGGTGGTATTGGTGGTGGTGAAGTGTGTGGATACGCATATGCAAATGTATCTACTAACAGTGCTTCAACAAATCGTGACGCAGTTATGACGTCAATGGATTATGAAATTCTTGATGATGTTGAAGTTTATGCGCGTGCTATGTTCAGTAAAAATGAATCATACGGACAATATGCACCAGCAGCAGCAAACTGGGATGGTATTCCTGTAGGCAATGAACACAACCCGTATGATGTTGAAATTGATGGTAATTTCCGTTGGTATGGTATCGGTCCTCGTGGCACCCTGATTGAAGATTACCAACAAGATTACATTATTGGCTTCAAGGGTATGATTGCAGACAATGTTGAATGGGAAGTTTCTTATCACAGAGCTAAGTTAGACTACCATGAGACAGGACGTGATTATTTAAGTTATGCTGGTTTATATTATAACCTTGCTAATGATATCCCTTTAGGGACTGAAGACGGCCAGTCTAACATGTCACTTACTACTTATCGTAAAAACCAGAATGTTTTTGACCACATCTTTGCTGGTGCAGGCTTTGAATTAGGTGAATTGCCTGGTGGTATGATTTCTCACTATATTGGTGCAGAACGTTACGAAACTCAGTACAGCTCTCAATTTGATTCTCAATCTGAAGCTGGTTTAGTAGGTGGTAGTGCCGGTAATACTTCTGCTGGTTCACGTACAAATGATGCTTATTTTTATGAAATTAGCTTACCTGTAACAGATGAACTTCTACTTTCAGGTGCATACCGTTACGATGACTACAGCGATGTCGGTTCAAAAGGCGTACCTAGCTTTAAAGCTGAATATCGTCCAACCGAAGATCTTTTAATTCGTGGTTCATATTCTAAAGGTTTCCGTGCGCCATCTTTAGATGAGCTTTTAGGTCAAGATTCTTTCTCTGCAACATTTGCTACTGATTACCCTGCTTGTAAAGCGCAAGGTATTCCATTAAACGAATGTCCTGAAGGACAGTTTGATAATATTATAAAGAGTAACAGTAACCTTAAACCAGAAACGTCAACGTATATGAATATTGGGGTTGTTTATTCTGGTGTGGAAGACTTGTCTGTTAAACTTGACTATTTTGATGTTGAAGTTGAAGACATTGTTGCAAATATTACTGTTCAAGATTTGATGTATGCTGATTTTGGTGGAGTGCTAAATCAACTTCTTGATGCTTACCCAACATTATCATATGAGCGTAATGCACAAGGTGCTTTTTCTGAGGATATAGTTACGACTGCAGATAATGGTGCCGTATCGGGCCGTACTGGTTTAGACTTAGAGCTAACATACAGACTTGAGACAGGCTTTGGTGACTTCCGTTTACGCTCGCAAACAACTTACCTGTTAGAAGTTTTGGAAGATATTTACTTTGGTGGCCCTTCACAAGATTATAAAGGCCACCCAGGCTTACCAAAGTGGCGTTCACAGTTTGAATTGGGTTATAGTGTTGATAACCTAAGTGTAAACTGGGTAACTGATGCAATTGCTTCTACAGGAATGGTTAGCGCTCCGGTAATTAATAGCGATGGCTCAATTATAAATGAATCTACAGGGGATAGACCTACTTATATTACTCACAACTTAACTGCAGCTTATGATTTCGGTAATTTCGGTAGAGTTACCGTTGGTGCTCGTAACTTGTTTGATAAAGGTGTAATTTATGATGATGTAGGTAACTGGATCAATGACACGCTTTATATCCGTGGTCACTACGGCAGAGAAATCTTTGGTGGCTATAGCATTAAATTTTAATACGTAATTAAAATATAAAAAGGGAAGCTATGCTTCCCTTTTTTATTTGTTATATCAATAAGATCATATAGATGTGACTTATAGGCGGAAATTAAACGTAGGTAATAGTATATGTCAGAAATAGCATGGGGTAATTATTGGAGTACAGGTCTTACAAGTTGCTTTCCTAAAGATAGTACTGCGGATAAGCAGCTTAAGTTGATATGGGAAAAAGCTATTAGTCATGTAAAAATACCAGAGAATTCTAGTTTATTAGAGTTAGGTTGTGGTAATGGGTTTTTAACTTCTATTATAATTAACGTATTGGAAGGAAGAAATTTCACATTGAATGCAATGGATTATAGCAAAGTGCAATTGAATGAGTTACTTTTTAGGGCAGATAAAAAACTCAAAGTTTTCGATGAAACAACTATAGAGGAAATGCCTTTTGAAGCTGGTTCGATGGATGTTCTTTTTTCGAATTTCGCATTTGAATACGCTGAACCTAAAAAAGCTGCAATAGAAACATCAAGAGTACTGAAGTCAGGTGGCTGTTTTTTATATAACGTCCATTCAAAACTCTCATTTGTAACAGGCACCTCAGATTGTATTATTAACGCTTTGGATAATATGTTGAAAAACGAAGATTTATACCTCAACATAAAAAAAGTGATAAGTTTGAAACTGGAAAGCAAAAGTGAAGATAATAAAAAGAATATATTTTTAATTGCTAAGGAAATTATTGATGAATTAAAAAAAATTGATGTTTCAAGTAAAGGGGGGATTACTAATTCCGGAGTTATTGAAGACATTCTGCCCCTTATTAAAACTTCTAACGAAAATATTTCATTACTTAGACTTGAAAACATGTGGCAAAATTATGCTCTTTATAAAATAAGAATTGAGCAACAGTTATCTGTAGGTTATGAACCTTCTGAAATAAATGACATTGTGGATGTTTTTTCTGAGGTTGGTATTCAAATGACGTTTGAACCGGTATTTATTGAAGGTAAAGTATTTTCGTATATGCTTTCTGGAGTAAAAAGTTAAAATTTTTCATTTGAAACGAATTTTTAAGTGACGCGGATTCAAATCTGAAGTGCATAACGTTTAGGCGGCTTTAGCCGCTAAGTGATCCTGCATCAATTTTGCAGGCGTTTCAAATCCAAGTGTCTTCCTCGGACGATTATTAAGTTGTTTAAGTACTGGCATAACTTGCGCTGGTGTTACCGCCTTAAAATCTGTGCTCTTCGGCCAATACTGGCGTAGTAATCCATTCGTGTTTTCATTCAATCTGCGCTCCCATGAGTGATAAGGGTGAGCAAAATAAACAGGAACACTTAATGCCTCTGTGATTTGCTCATGATAAGCGAACTCTTTTCCATTGTCAGCCGCGATGGTATAAAGCGCTGACCTATATGGTCTTAATAGTTCTATCGTCGCCGCAGTGACGGCTCGTGCTGTTTTGCCTGCCACCTGAGTTGATACAGTGAATTGGGTGACCCGCTCTACAATGGTAACCAGGGCGCCTCGATGACCTTTACCTATGACGGTATCTATTTCCTAATCTCCGATACGGCCTTTCTCATCAACTATTTGTGGACGTTCTTCAATGCTAACGCGATTTTTTATTTGCTCTCGGTTTGTCTTACCATGACTACGCTTGTGATATTTCTTACCGTGTTGGCGCAAATGTAGATATAACTCACCACCTGCTTTTTTATTTTCCCAGATATATAGATAAATGCATTCATGACTGACAGATTGTTTATTTTCCTTGCGCAACCTCCCGTTATTTGTTCAGGACTCCACTTCTCATTAAGCTTCTGGGTAATTAAAGTCATCATTTCAAGTGTCATCTTAAGAGGTTTTCTTGCACTTCTTCGGCGAGACAAAGCCCGCTCATGAGCTTGTTTGTATCTGTAACCTCACTTGCCTGTATTTCTAGAAAGCTCTCTTGAAATCGTAGATTGCGATAAATTAGTTAGCTCAGCAATACTTTAGTTGCGTAAAACCGCTTTCCTTTAGAGCATCGATCTGGCACCTTTGCTCATAAGTCAGTTGTTTGTAATGTCTCATTGTAAAATCTCTTGCCGTAGAAAAAGCAGTTAGCTTGTGAGCAACTGACCACTTAATCTCGCCAAAACAAGTTATGCACTTACAGTTTGAATCTAAGAGGTTAATTAGCATGGGTAGACGGCATACCGTCATAAACTATCCCTAAATTGCCTGATAGTCAAAACTATTTCTTTAGCTCCCGTTTGGATATCATGCATTACGGCTCCCGCATTATTTGACTGTGTATCGAGATTATTTATTTTTTACTTGCATTAGATAAACCCTCAGATAGAGCTGTGACTTTTTAAATCGTAATACCAATGACAATGAGGCCTAAATCTGCATTTTCACCTGTTCTTCGCGAAATATTAAAGGCTATCTCAGAGGTTTTTTCAATTTCTCTGTTCATTTGTTCTGTTATAACAGTAGCAAATTTGATTACTTTATATAGTTCACCTGTATCGCCATGAACTGGGTTATATGAAGCCTCTAACCACAAAAAATTTCCATCTACTATCAAACCGCTTAAA
Organism: Pseudoalteromonas mucoides; assembly: GCF_049257175.1. Taxonomy (NCBI): domain Bacteria; kingdom Pseudomonadati; phylum Pseudomonadota; class Gammaproteobacteria; order Alteromonadales; family Pseudoalteromonadaceae; genus Pseudoalteromonas; species Pseudoalteromonas mucoides. The sequence continues at coordinate 82,417 of NZ_JBMMUC010000009.1, read as the reverse complement.
TCTCCCAGAAACAAATTCTCCCTGTTTTAATTTTAACCAAAAATTCTTATGTTTTTCTGAGTTAACTTCATTAGGCGAGAAAAATCTCATGGTGTTTACCAACTAGTTGAGCTCGGCTATATTTCACACCATTCAAGAAGTTATCATTAGCATCAATTACTTTAGACTTATCGTTTATAGAGAAAAAGCATTTCCTCTTTCAGTTCATTTTTAATTCGCTCATATTCGAAAACAGCAATTTTAATTTGTGAAATTTCACTCCGTAATTTTTTTCTTGCAAATAACATAACTTAATTTCTTTTGTAAATGAATGTAAACAGATTTGCAGCTTTGGTAATGGTTAAAATGGAAGCCCAAATTTATTCTTTTTTTACTCTTGAATTGTTCGACTATGGACACAATATTCTAAGCCATGCTACTAGAGCAAATTTGATTGTGTACCAACTTGTGTACCAGAAAGTATAGGGTAATTTTATGTCAGAAGAAAAAAACATCACAAAACATGAGTTTGGGTCAGATACAGGTCGCTTATTAAACCTAATGATCCATTCGCTTTATTCAAATAAAGAAATATTTTTACGTGAGCTTGTGTCGAATGCATCAGATGCGGCTGACAAGTTACGCTTTTTAGCGCTTTCAAATGGTGACTTATACCAAGGTGATGCGGACTTACGTGTTCGTATCAGTGCTGATAAAGATGCCAAAACAGTGACAATTTCAGATAACGGTATCGGTATGACCCGTGACGAAGTTATCAGCTCACTAGGTACTATTGCAAAATCAGGCACTGCTGAGTTCTTCAAAAACCTAACTGGCGACCAAAGCAAAGATTCACAGTTAATTGGTCAATTTGGTGTTGGTTTTTATTCAGCGTTTATTGTGGCGGACTTAGTAACTGTTCGTACTCGTAAAGCCGGCGAAGAAAAAGGTGTTGAATGGCAATCACAAGGTGAAGGCGAATACACCTTAGAAGAGATTGATAAAGAAGGACGTGGTACAGATATTATTCTGCACCTTCGTGAAGACGAAGCAGATTTTGCTGATGAGTGGCGCCTGCGTAGCATCGTAACTAAATACTCGGATCACATTTCTACACCGGTACAAATGTATAAAGCAGAAGTACCTGAGTCTGAAGGTGGAGATGGTGAGAAAATCCCAGCTGTTCCAGGTGAGTGGGAAAGCATTAACCGCGCTACAGCACTTTGGACGCGAGATAAGTCTGAAATATCAGAAGATGAATATAAAGAGTTCTATAAGCACGTAAGCCATGACTGGGAAGAGCCGCTAAGCTGGGGTCACAATAAAGTTGAAGGTAAGACTGAGTACACAAGCCTGCTTTATATCCCTAAAAAAGCGCCTTTCGATTTATGGAACCGTGAGCGTCAAAGTGGCTTAAAACTTTACGTACAACGTGTATTTGTAATGGATGACGCTGAGCAGTTTATGCCAAGCTACTTACGCTTCGTAAAAGGTTTACTAGATTCAAACGATTTACCGCTGAATGTATCGCGTGAAATCTTACAAGATAACAAAGTGACACAAGCTATTCGCAAAGGGTGTACTTCACGTATTTTAAAAATGCTTGAACGCATGGCGAAAAACAAAGCTGATGATTACCAAACATTTTGGAATGAATTTGGCCAAGTAATGAAAGAAGGTCCGGCTGAAGATGCGACCAACAAAGAAGCGATTGCTAAATTACTACGCTTCTCTTCAACGCACACAGATGAAGAAGCTCAAAACGTTTCATTGGAGCAATACATTGAGCGTATGAACGAAGAGCAAGATGCGATTTACTATGTTGTTGCTGATTCATTCACCGCAGCTAAAAGCTCACCACACTTAGAGATCTTCCGCAAGAAAGGTATCGAAGTATTATTAATGAGTGACCGTGTTGATGAGTGGATGATGAGCCACTTAACGGAGTTTTCTGAAAAACCATTTAAATCAATTACCCGAGGCGATCTTGACTTAGGTAACTTGGATGATGAAGAAACGAAGAAAGCGCAAGAAGAGTCAGAAAAAGAAGTAGAAGGTTTAGTTGAGCGTATTAAAACAGCATTGGGTGATAGCGTAAAAGACGTACGCTTCACACATCGCTTAACAGACTCACCAGCGTGTGTTGTTGCGGATGACAACGACATGAGTTCACAAATGCAAAAGCTAATGGAATCGGTAGGTCAAGCGGCTCCTGAAGCAAAACCAATTTTTGAGCTAAACCCTGAGCATCAGCTTGTTAAGCATTTAAATGTTGAGCAAGATGAAGATAAATTTGGCCAATGGTCACATGTACTGCTTGACCAAGCATTGCTTGCTGAACGTGGTACATTAAAAGACCCTGCGGGTTTTGTAACTCGTTTAAATAAATTAATGCTAGATATGAGTAAGTAATTGCTAAATTCAGCATTTGATTGAAAAAGGGGCGAAAGTCCCTTTTTTGCATTCTACGGCTAGTTAATTAGTATAAGTTGCTTGAGTATCTGTAGCGCTTATGGAAGAATTCAGGCTTTAAAAATAAATATTACTGAACTGCTTTTTCAGTTTGGTATCAACCGAGGACAATGATATGCGCATTATTCTTTTGGGCGCGCCGGGTGCAGGTAAAGGCACTCAAGCTCAGTTTTTGATGGACAAGTACGGTATTCCACAGATCTCTACTGGTGATATGTTACGAGCTGCAATTAAAGAAGGCACGCCACTGGGTTTAGAAGCTAAAAAAGTAATGGATGCGGGTCAGTTAATTTCTGATGACATCATCATTGGTCTAGTAAAAGAACGCATCGGCAAAGATGACTGTGAAAAAGGCTTCCTATTAGATGGTTTCCCTCGTACGATCCCTCAAGCTGACGCGATGAAAGAAAATGGCGTAGTGGTTGATCACGTTATTGAGTTTGACGTAGCTGATGAAATCATTGTTGAACGTATGGGCGGACGCCGTGTTCACCCTGGCTCTGGTCGCGTTTACCACGTTGTTTATAATCCGCCAAAAGTGGAAGGTAAAGATGACGTAACAGGTGAAGATTTAATTATCCGCGCCGATGATACTGAAGAAACAGTACGTAAACGTTTAGGTATTTACCATGAGCAAACAATGCCACTGGTTGATTATTATCAAGCTGAAGCAAAAGCGGGTAATACGCAATACCATAAGCTAGATGGCACCCAAGCTGTTGAAGCGGTAAGCCAACAGTTAGGTGAACTATTAGGCTAATTTGTGCTTGATAGAGCTAAAAAAAACCGCCAAATTTGGCGGTTTTTTTATAACAGCGGTTTTAGCAAATCATAGCTTAAAGCGCATTCATCGCGCTAATGACAGGCTCATAGTTAGGCTCTTTCGATAAATCATCCACTAATTGCTTATACACAATTTTATGTTCACTGTTTAAAACAAAGACAGCACGAGTGAGTAGCCCCATATCTTTGATGATCAAGCCATAGTTTTGACCAAAGTCACGCCATACTGAATCAGATAAAGCGGTAATTTTATCTATATTTTCGGCTTTGCAAAAACGCTTTTGTGCAAACGGTAAGTCAGCACTGATAGTAAGCATCACTATATTGGGAAACTTATCGGCCACCTTTTCATTGAAGTGTTTGGTTTGAATACTACACACTCCGGTATCTAGGCTTGGCACTACACTGATGAGCACAGCCTGACCTTTATAATCATTTAATGTTATCGGCGAAAAAGAGTCATTTACCACTTTAAAATTAGGCGCTTGTTGACTAACTTCAACACCGGTGCCAAGCAATGTAATTGGTTTTGATTGGGCAGAAACTTTACCTGCATCTAAGCTATTTTCGGCTATATTAGCCGCAAAAGTAGCTGAACAAAACGTGCATAACGCAAAAGTGATTAAACGAAGCATAAGGTATTTCCTTTAGAATTAACGCAATTGCGCTCAGTGTATTATAATCAACACAGTGCACCAAGGGTTTACGCTAATTTAAAATTGTAAATTTTGGTTACATTGATTAACATAATGCAGTAATAAATGTTTATTAGCTGACAAATAATAATAAAGAAAGGTTGTAAATGTCTGTGTATACAACTGAACCAACAGAGAGAAGTTATGTCAACATCGGTACTAATTTGTGATGACTCAAAGCTAGCACGGCGCCAACTGGCACGTTCGTTACCTGATGATTGGGATATCAAAGTTGAGTTTGCCGAGGATGGTGTTCATTGTATTGAGCAAATTAAAGCAATTCAGCCAGAAATACTGTTTCTTGATTTAAACATGCCACAAATGGATGGCTACGAAGTGCTGCAAGCCATTCAACAGCAATCTTTATCGGTATTAACTGTTGTTGTTTCAGGTGATATTCAGCCCAACGCTCATCAACGTGTACTTGACTTAGGTGCGATTGATTTTATTCAAAAGCCCTGCGATGCGCAAAAACTTGCCGACATAATCGAACATCACGGTATTAAAGATAAAGCGATGCGAGAGCGCCTTGCTCATCAGCTTGGAGAGCAAGTTGATCCTGATGTGAGAGATATCTATCAAGAGTTAACCAACGTCGCTATGGGACAAGCAGGGGACTTACTTGCCCGTCTTCTTAATGTGTTTGTTGAGTTACCCATCCCTAATGTGAATATTCTTGAAGTTAATGAGCTTGATATGGCGCTACGCTCCATTGATGCTAACGCAAGTACTTCTGGGGTATGCCAAGGCTTTATCGGTGGTGGTGTATCTGGTGAAGCACTTTTATTATTAAATGATTCAAGCTTTAAAGAAATTGCTTCACTGATGAATTACCAAGGAGAGCTTAATAATAAGGTTGAGCTTGAGCTGTTAATGGATATCAGTAATATCTTAATTGGTGCAATTTTAACGGGGCTTTCGCGGCAATTAGATATGACATTTAGCCAAGGGCACCCTGTGGTGTTAGGGCAACATTGTGATGTGTCAGATTTAGTAAGGGCGAATAAATCTCGTTGGCAACGTACTTTAGCAATAGAGATCAGCTACGGTATTGAAAATCACAATATTAACTGTGACCTTATGCTGTTATTTACCGAAGATTCACTTAAAACTTTGAAATACAAAGTTGCTTACCTACTAGAAGACTAACATTATGCCAGCAGCTGATTTTAATATGAATGAAATCCATTGGTTAATGGATATGTTTAACACCGTTGATGTCGGTTTAGTGGTACTCGACCGCGACTATAAAGTGTGTATTTGGAATGGCTTTATGGAAAACCATTCCGGTATGTTGCCAAGCGCAGTCAAAGATAAAGATTTATTTGATTTATTTCCCTCTATTGATGAAAAGTGGTTTCGTAGCAAATCAGAATCTGTATTTATTTTAAAGAACCGCTCATTTACTATCTGGGAGCAGCAGCCGTATATCTTCCGCTTTAAAAACTACCGACCAATCACAGGTAAAGCGGATCACATGTACCAAAATGCGACCTTTATTCCACTTTCAAATACCATGGGTGAGGTAAGCCATATTTGCGTCATTCTTTATGATGTAACAGATGAAGCGGTAAATAAAAAAGAATTAGAAGAAGTAAACCGCAAGCTCGAACAAATGAGTCAAACAGATGCATTAACCCAGCTAAATAACCGGGGTCATTGGGAAGACACCTTACGCCAAGAGTTTTTACGTATTAAGCGCAATGCAGGTAACAGTACTTTATTAATGTTTGATATTGATCACTTTAAGAAAATCAATGACGAATATGGCCATCGCTGTGGCGATGAAGCATTACGCCATATTGCAGATTTACTACGTAAAACCCTCAGAGAAACCGATATAGCAGGACGCTATGGTGGAGAAGAGTTTGCTGTAACGTTACTTGATAGTGATAAAGAAGGTGCTGAGACGTTTGCTGAAAGGCTGCGTAGCTTAATTGAAAACTCATCTGTTTACTTTGATGGACAACAAATCAAAATGACGGTGAGTATTGGCTATGCTAGTTTTGATGAGAATTTTGAACGTTATGAAAAGTGGATTGAAGCCGCTGACAAAGCTCTATATGCGTCTAAAGATAATGGCCGAAACTGCATTACTGATTACAAAAATTTATAAAGAAAAATGACGCATTGGCGTCATTTTTATTCTGTGCTGTGTCTCGAGTCATCTAACGGGCACTGGCCAAGGATACTCACATCACCCGTTTGTGATTGCTGCTCTAACTTAACTTTAAAGCCCCATAGTCTATAAAGGTGTTTCAACACTTCATCTTGCGATTTTGCTAGCGGAATGTTTTTATGTGGAACATAGCGCAGAGTTAATGAGCGATCACCACGAACATCTACATCATAAACCTGTATATTTGGTTCAAGATTACTCAAATTATATTGTGCAGATAATGCTTCACGCACTTTGTGATAGCCACTGTCATCATGTATCGCGCCTACTTCTAAGGTCGGGTCTTTTTCATGATCAATAATGGTAAAGAGTTTAAAATCTCGAATAAGTTTAGGGGATAAAAATTGGCTTATAAAGCTTTCATCTTTAAAGTTCTGCATTGCAAAATGCAATGTATCTAACCAATTACTGCCGGCATACTCAGGAAACCATTGTTTATCCTCTTCTGTGGGGTTCTCACAAATACGGCGAATATCAACCATCATATTAAAGCCAAGGGCATAGGGGTTAATACCTGAGTAATACTGGCTGTTATAGGGCGGTTGATAAACCACATTAGTATGACTTTGCAAAAACTCTAACATAAACGAGTCAGTGAGTTTTCCTTCATCGTACAAGTGATTCAAAATAGTATAATGCCAAAATGTTGCCCAGCCCTCGTTCATGACTTGAGTTTGTTTTTGCGGGTAAAAGTATTGCGATATTTTACGTACAATGCGAATAATTTCTCGTTGCCATGATTCTAATAATGGCGCATTTTTCTCAATGAAATACAAAATATTTTCTTGTGGCTCTGAAGGAAAGTGACGCTCTCGCTTTTTTGTTTCCTGCTGCTGTGTTGGAATTGTACGCCATAGCTCATTGACTTGAGATTGCATATATTCTTCACGTTCTTGCTGGCGCTTCTGCTCCTCAAAAAGTGAAATTTGCTGGGGTCGTTTATACCTGTCTACACCATAGTTCATTAAAGCGTGACATGAATCAATAAGGTTTTCTACATCATCGATACCATATTTTTCTTCACAGCGAGCGATATAATTTTTTGCAAATAATAAATAGTCGATTATAGAGCTGGCATCAGTCCATGTTTTGAATAAGTAATTGCCTTTAAAAAATGAGTTATGGCCGTAACAAGCGTGAGCCATTACCAGTGCTTGCATGGGAAGGGTATTTTCTTCCATCAAATAGGCAATACAAGGGTCTGAGTTGATAACAATTTCATAGGCAAGACCCATCTGCCCGCGCTTGTAGTTTTGCTCGGTTTGAATAAACTTTTTTCCGTATGACCAATGGCTGTAACCAATAGGCATCCCGACGCTTGAATAAGCATCCATCATTTGTTCTGCGGTGATCACTTCAATTTGGTTTGGGTAAGTATCTAGGCGATAATGCTCGGCAACGCGAGCAATCTCGTCTTGGTATTGTTGTAATAAATCAAATGTCCAATCAGGACCATCACTAATACGTTTATCGGTCATATAAATGCCTCGCTGCGAAATTTACGCCGCACCTTGATGTTGACGACTTTTCTTAAATAGCTCGCGAAAAATTGGATAGATGTCTTCAACCGTTTTAATATGCTGCATGGCAAAGTTGTCATGGCTTTGGCAAATGTTTTGATATTCTCGCCAAAGACTTTGATGTGCACGGGTGGTGATTTCGATATAAGCGTAATACCGTACATCATCAAGTAATTTATTACGCAAAAGTTCAGAACATTGGGGGGAGTCATCAGCCCAATTATCACCATCGGATGCTTGTGCTGCGTATATGTTCCACTGCGATGCGTTGTAACGCTCTTTAATTATTTCGTTCATTAATTTAAGCGCACTTGAAACAATAGTGCCGCCGGTTTCTTGGGAGTAGAAAAACTCTTGCTCGTCCACCTCTTTAGCTTGGGTATGATGGCGAATATAGACCACCTCTATGTCTTTATAGCTACGGGTTAAAAACTGATACAGCAAAATATAAAACCGCTTAGCCATGTCTTTGGTCGCTTGATCCATCGAGCCAGACACATCCATAATGCAAAACATCACGGCTTTGCTGGTGGGGTGAGGCTGTTTTTCATAGTTACGAAAACGCAAATCGTAATTATCTATAAAAGGCACCGCTTTTATTTGCAGCTCTAATTGCGCAATTTCTTGTTCTAGTAAAGTTATTGCAGCTAGATCAGGCTGTGCTTCTGCGAGCAGTATGGCAAGTTGTTCGTTAAGCTCCTTTAAGCGGCGTTTCTTGCTGGCGCTCATAGCTACACGTCTGGCTAGGGAGCCTTGTAATGAACGAACAATATCAATATTACTGGGCATACCATCGCTGCAAAAACCAGCTCGGTGGGTTTTCATTTGCACTAATTTATCAAGTTGGTTCTGCTGTAAATTAGGTAGTTCTAAGTCTTCAAACAGTAAGTCTAGGTATTCATCTTTTGATATTGAAAACACAAAATCATCTTGGCCTTCGCCTGAGTCACTTGCTTCGCCTTCACCGGCGCCACCACCTTGACCCCCTTGTGGACGTTGTATTTTATCACCGGTAGAGAATTGATCGTTACCAGGGTGAATTTGCTCACGATCGCCGCCTTTGCCTTGATGAAAAATAGGCTCACTAATATCTCGTTGCGGAATAGATATGCTTTCTCCGCTGCTTGTGTCAGTCACACTGCGTTTGTTAATCGCATCAGACACTGCTTCTTTTATTTGCTTTTTATAACGCCTGATAAACCGTTGACGATTTAACGTGCTCTTGTTTTTACCGTTCAGGCGACGGTCTATAAAGTGCGCCATAGAGACCCCCTAAAAGTACATCAGTCACTAACTACTGTGATTTACGAACGCGTAAGTACCACTCTGATAGCAAGCGAACTTGTTTTTGGGTGTAGCCTTTTTCGACCATACGGTTAACAAAATCTTCGTGTTTTTTCTGATCTTCTGCGGATGTTTTAGCATTAAACGAAATAACCGGTAGTAACTCTTCGGTATTTGAGAACATTTTTTTCTCAATCACGGTGCGCAGTTTTTCGTAACTGGTCCACAAGGGGTTTTTACCGTTATTATGAGCCCGTGCTCGTAATACAAAGTTCACTATTTCGTTTCTAAAATCTTTCGGGTTGGAAATACCAGCAGGCTTTTCAATTTTCTCAAGTTCCGCATTAAGTGCTGCACGGTCAAATAACTGGCCGGTGTCAGGGTCGCGGTACTCTTGATCTTGAATCCAAAAGTCGGCATAAGTGACATAACGGTCGAAAATGTTTTGGCCATATTCAGAGTATGATTCTAAATATGCGGTTTGCAGCTCTTTACCGATAAACTCTACATATTGAGGTATAAGGTAACCTTTTAGATGACTCAGGTAGCGCTCTTCGACATCGGCAGAAAATTGCTCGCGTTCTATTTGTTGTTCAAGTACGTAAAATAAATGCACCGGGTTGGCTGCTACTTCAAGGGTGTCAAAATTAAATACCCGAGATAAAATCTTAAACGCAAAGCGGGTAGACAGCCCAGTCATGCCTTCGTCTACGCCGGCATAATCACGGTATTCTTGATATGATTTGGCTTTAGGATCGGTGTCTTTGAGGCTTTCACCGTCATAGACACGCATTTTTGAATAAATGCTGGAATTTTCTGGCTCTTTTAAGCGCGATAAGGTGGTAAATTTAGCTAATGTTTCGAGTGTCCCTGGCGCACATGGGGCATTGTAGAGCTCACTGTGCTCAAGGAGTTTGTCATAAATCTTTATCTCTTCAGAGACACGTAAACAGTAAGGGACTTTAACGATATACACACGGTCTAAGAATGCTTCGTTGTTTTTATTATTTTTAAAGGTTTGCCATTCTGATTCATTTGAATGGGCTAAAATCATCCCATTAAAGGGCAGGGCACTGATGCCTTCGGTGCCGTTGTAGTTGCCTTCTTGGGTTGCTGTTAACAATGGATGCAGCACTTTAATAGGCGCTTTAAACATCTCAACAAATTCCATCAAGCCTTGATTCGCAAGGCACAATGAGCCTGAATATGCGTAAGCATCTGGATCGCTTTGGGCAAAATGCTCTAACTGACGAATATCCACTTTACCTACAAGAGCAGAGATATCTTGGTTGTTTTCATCGCCGGGTTCAGTTTTTGCAATGGCAATTTGATTTAAAATTGAAGGGTAGCGTTTTACAACTCTAAACTGGCTAATATCACCATTAAATTCATGCAGTCGTTTAGTTGCCCATGGCGACATAATGGTTTTTAAATAACGTGGTTTAATACCATATTCTTTCTCTAGTAGCTCGGCATCTTCGTTGGCATCAAAGAGTGCCAAAGGGTGATCGTTCACCGGCGAGCCTTTAATTGAATAAATGGGTACCTGTTGCATTAAGTACTTTAGCTTTTCAGCAATCGAAGACTTACCGCCCCCGACTGGACCAAGTAAATACAGTACTTGCTTACATTCTTCTAAGCCTTGTGCGGCGTGTTTCAGATAAGACACTATTTGTTCTATGGCATCTTCCATACCATAAAAATCATTAAAGGCGGGGTAACGTGCAACAACGCGATTGGAAAATAATCGGCTTAACCGAGCATCGGTTGAAGTATCAACCATTTGTGGCTCACCAATAGCCATGAGTAATCGTTCAGGGGCGCTGGCGTAAGCTGCTTTGTCTTTTTTACAAATATCGAGAAATTCTTCGATACTGTACTCTTCTTCTTTTGCTGCTTCGTATCGTGATTGATAATGCTCAAATATACTCATAGTAGAAACCTCCGAAAACCCGCTAAAAAAACCAGTTTTGAATGAAAGAAAAAAGCAAAGGTTAAGTTAAGGGTAGTCACGATTTTGATTCTTTGCGCAATAAAATTAAGAATTTAATTGAAATATTCTCACAGTGATAAGATTTAGTTATGAGTGCGTGTGACACATAAATGCCAGGCATAAAAAAAGACGCCGTAGCGTCTTTTTATCAATTTTTAACTAACTGATAAGTTAATTATGCGAAGTTTGCGTTCGCGAATTCCCAGTTAACAAGTGACCAAAAACCTTTTAGGTAGTCTGGACGCACGTTACGGTAATCAATGTAGTAAGCGTGTTCCCACAAATCAACAGTTAGGATAGGTGTCACACCTTCGTCAGTAAGTGGAGTTGCTGCGTTAGACGTGTTTACGATGTCTAATGTGCCATCAGCAAGTTTTACTAACCACGTCCAGCTTGAACCGAAGTTGTTTACTGCTTTATCATTTAATGCATCTTTAAATGCGTCGAATGAACCCCATTTTGCGTTGATAGCATCAGCAACCGCGCCCGTTGCTTCACCACCGCCGTTTGGAGATAGACTGTTCCAGTAGAAAGTATGGTTCCAAATTTGTGCAGCGTTGTTAAATACGCCACCAGTTGAAGAACATACGATTTCTTCAAGTGATTTGCCTTCAAATTCAGTACCTGGGATCAAACCGTTAAGTTTAGTCACGTAAGTGTTGTGGTGCTTACCATGGTGAAACTCTAAAGTTTCTTGTGAAATATGTGGCTCAAGTGCATCAATTGCATAGGGTAGTGACGGTAGTTCAAATGCCATTTTTTATCTCCATCTTCTTTTGGTTGATAGTCCAAATAGTAATAGTTAATACCTGCACAAACAGGGTAGTTACCTATACCAAATGGGATTATAGTGTTACTATAATTGTTGAGTATTTTACTCAAGTTTTAGCAAACAGCAATGCCAAACAGCGTTGCAAATGCAAGACTATTTCGATTGTGGCTTTATTTGCCCACTTTAAGATACATATATGAGGCTAAATGAAAATTTTTCAAGCCATGAATATGTTCAGCTATCGTCACTTTGAGGTTGTAGATGGAAACCATTGATAAAATTAAACAGCAAATTTCTGAAAATCCAATTATCCTTTATATGAAAGGATCGCCTAAATTACCAAATTGTGGTTTTTCTTCACAAGCATCTCAAGCACTTATGTCATGCGGTGAACCGTTTGCTTATGTTGATATTTTACTCAACCCTGATATCCGTGCTGAACTTCCAGCATACGCTAACTGGCCAACATTCCCACAACTATGGGTTGAAGGCGAGTTAATCGGTGGTTGTGACATTATCATCGAAATGTTTCAACGTGGTGAATTACAACCATTGATCACTGAAACAGCTGCAAAATATAAAGAAGCAGACGCAGAATAACCTTCTCGCGAATGTTTAAAGGCCGCACTAAATTGCGGCCTTTTTTATTGCTTATTTGGCAGAACTACATGCACACTGAGACCGCCATTAGGCTGATTATGTAAGCTAATTTGACCATGATGTGCCTCAACTATTTCACGGCATAGTGCCAGGCCTAAGCCGCTGCCAGTCGCTTTGGTGGAATAAAATGGGATCAAGGCATTTGCCATCACTTGTTCACTCATTCCTTTACCCTGATCGCTAATTGTTATTCGCGTACAATTTGCATCTTGTGACAAGTTCACGCTTATCTGCTCAATGTTTGATTCTGACTCATGGGCGTTTTTCAATAAGTTGATTAACAGTTGCTCGATTTGTGTGTGATCGGCATAGGTAGTTACATCAGCGTGTGCATTCAAACAAAATGCCCATTGATTCTGTAATTGTTTTAATAGCTGTGGCCATTTAATGCGAGTAAGTTGTGGGGTGGGTAATTTGGCAAACTTACCATACCCTTGAACAAATTCGTTTAAATGTTTAATGCGTTCTTCAATTGTTGAAAATACGCGACTAAGTCTTGGTTCATCGACTTTTTCGCTGAGAATTTTTCCACTGTGTAACATGGAGGACATAGGCCCGAGGGAATTATTAAGCTCGTGACTGATTATACGTATCACTTTTTTCCAGACTTCTACTTCTTGCCGGCTTAATTCGCGGGTTAATTGTTTAAACACGTATAAAGTATGATACTGGTTGTTGAGTAACAGTTTGCCAGTGGCTAAATGCCACGTTTGTGATTCTTGTTGCTGATTATCAAGGGTAAATAAACCGTCTACTCCGCGCTCAAGGGCGTTAACTAACTGCGGATGAACATCAACAAATAACGTTGAAAATTGGCTACCTTCAAGTGAACTTTTAGCATTGAGTAAGTCCCTGGCACTGTGGTTACTGTAAACGATAAAGCCTTGATCGTTCTTTAAAATAACCGCTTGCGGTGAGCTTTGTAATACTTTATCTAACATTAATTCACGTTGATAAATCCACTGTTTTTCTTGGCGTAACTGCTTTGCAGTTTGGTTGTACAGTTGGCATAATTTGCCGACTTCATTATTCGCTTTATAGGCAAGCAGTGACGACAGTTCGCCATCTTTAAAATTGAGCAGTCCCGTCTCTAAAGACTGTACACCTTGAACGAGTGGTTTAGCTAATCGCAAGGCTAGATAGCCACTGATCAAAATGCTAATAGCACTGACACTGACAACCCATTGCCAAGAAAGTTGGGTTAGCCAACTTATAAACCACACAGGCACTAAAGCAGCTACTGCGCTAATTAAGGCCAGCTGTTGCGTGATAGTTAAATTGATGCGGTTACTGGTCATTAATAATCAATCTCAAACTTTTGCAAACGACGGTATAAGGCTTGGCGACTCATACCAAATTGTCTGGCAACTTTGGCAATAACACCTTGATGACGGTGCATCGCGTCTTCAATCTCTTGCTTAGTGATTTCTCGCGTTGATGTCACCGTAGTTGTACTTTGCGCTTTGCTGGTTTGCAGCGCAAAGTCAGATAAGTTAATAGTACCCGATGGCTTAAGCACGGCTGCGCGTTTACAGGCATTTTCAAGTTCACGGACATTGCCCGGCCAACTGTGCGCTAATAGTGCGTGTTCAGTATCGAGTGTGAGCTCACGGTGATCTAAAAAGTGCTGAGCAAGTGGTAATATATCATCAGGTCTTTCAGCGAGGCTGGGCAAGTTAAGCTCGATAACGTTGAGCCGATAATATAAATCTTCTCTAAATTTACCAGCGCTTATAGCTGTATGTAAATCTTCGTTGGTGGCAGAAATCACCCGTACTTTTACTTTACGAGTTTGAGTTGAGCCTAAGCGTTCAAATTCACCTGTTTGTAATACACGTAATAGTTTCATTTGACCTGACAGTGGCAGGTTACCAATTTCATCTAAAAATAAGGTGCCACCATCTGCGGCTTCAAAACGACCTATTCGTTGTTTAGTGATACCAGTGTAAGCGCCGGCCTCTGCGCCAAATAGCTCTGCTTCAATAAGCTCATGGGGCAGGGCGCCTGCATTAACTGTAATAAATGGCTGGGTACTCAGTAATGAGTTAGCTTGAATGATTTGGGCTATGCGCTCTTTACCACTGCCATTTGGACCTGTGATAAGCACCGAGGCATCAGACTTCGCTACTTGAATAGCCATAGTTAAAATACTTTCCATTGCGGTGCTTTTATAAATCAAGCCAACTAAGTCAGCACTGCTTAAGCTGGCATTCCGCTCTTGCTGGTGGCGTTCATAGGTTGCATTTTGCTGTTTTGCTTTACCCAGTTCGACTAAATTATTCACGCAAGTCAGCAGTTTTACATCATCCCATGGCTTTGGTAAGTAATCTGCAGCGCCCGCTTTTACTAACTCTATTGCAGTTTCAAGCTCTGTCCATGCGGTGATCAAAATAATGGGTAGGTGGGGGTTAATCGTGCGTAATTGATAAAAGAGCGCTTTGCCCTCTTCACCTGAAGTTGTATCAGCGGTGAAATTCATATCTTGGATCACTAAAGAGATACGTTGGTATTGTACTACTTGTAGCGCTTCAAATGGGGTAGAGGCGGTGACCACTGCAAAATCATGTATCTCGAGCAGTAATGATAAGGCCTGTAAAACGGCAGGGTTATCATCAACGATAAGTATTTTTTCCATGTGTGTTTAATCGCTGTTTTTATTATGTACTATTTTTATTAAGTAATGAGTGAAAATGCTACACCGTGTTAACCCAGTGTAGCATAGGTTGGGAGCAGCTTTATATTGTTCTAGTTGCGATACTCGGCGAAATATTAGCAGCGCGTTTAGCCGGGCCTAATACTGCAAGTAGGCTCATGAAAAACACCATTACAGCAGTAATCGCAATATAGCTCGGTGGTAAAGCAGCAATAGAAAAATGTTGCATTAACATTTGACCAAGCAATAGTGCTGCAATTACACCTAAAAATAAGCCAACACTACAGATCAAGGCATTCTCAACTAAAAAGTAATTAATAATGGCTGACTTTCTCGCGCCTAGTGCGCGTCGGGTGCCTATTTGTTTAGTCCGCTTGCTGATGTTGAACAGCGTTAAACCAAAGATACCTAATGCAGTTACCAGCACTAAAATAGTGATAAGCACAATCAGCATACGCATCATAAGTTTATCCGCAGCCATATATTCATCTTTCAACTCATCGAGCCCTCTAATATTATTAATTACGCGTTTGCTGTAATTTTTAAGCATCAGGCTTTCAATATCTTTCATTACAGCAGCACGTTGTCCGGGCTTTGCTCTGACAGCAAATTGGGCATAAGTTCTGCTTTGAATATACGGAATAAGCGCAACATTATTGGGGTGAGAGTCTTTTAACCAAGGGCCTTTCATTGGCGCTGTGATACCGATGACTTTTAGTGGCAAGTCACCAAAATAAATGGTTTTTCCTAGGGCATCACTTTCAGGAAATAACTCATTGGCTAACGCCTCGGTAATGACAGTGACGTTAGTTGTTCTATCTGTCGGTGAATTAGTGATGAGTACTTCATCTTCACTAAAATTACGCCCTGAAATCAATTTTACGCCGTAAGTGTCAAGGCCGTGCTCATCAATAAAAAAGTAAGCAGTGCGCACACTTTTACTTTCTTGTGGTGCTGGCTTTAAATTAAAGCTAGAAGCACTGCCACTGCCAGATAACGGAATACTGCTACTTTGCGCGGCACTTTCAACCCCAGGTAGGGCCCTTAACATGGCCTCATCTAGTTCAAACTGCTGGCTTAAATCTACATCTTTACCAAAAGTCATCACGTTGAACTTAAACAAGTCTTGCTCTGGATAACCGGTTTCTTGATTCAAAAAAGCAATTCTATCTTGAATGATAAATGCGGCATTACTGACTATAGCAGTGGTAATCGCAATTTGGATCAATAACAGTACTGCGCCTACCTTTGAGCGGCAAAGGGCATGAAATATCGGTTTTATTTCTAACATGAGTGGCTCCTTATTGGCTCTTAAGATAAATAGCAGGGTTGGTTTTACATACTAGCCATGCAGGGTATAGCCCAGCAATAATGCATGTTGTTATCGCGATAACGGGTGCACTCAATAACATGGTTAAATCCATTGTGGCGAGATTAGCGTAGTAATTGTAGCTTTGTCTTACGCCAAATAGGCCTATTTGTGCAAGTACAATCCCGAGCAAACCACCAATAAAACCAAGCATGGCTACTTCAACTAAATGCTGAAGAAAAACTTGTCGTTTACTGGCTCCAAGTGCTCGGCGTACACCCACCTCAGGTGCGCGGCGTAAAAATTTGGCAAGAAGTAATCCTAAAATATTGGCTAAACACACCGCTAAAAACATAAAGCTTAGACCAACCAGTATTTTATTATCTTCACTGACCACATTGTTGTACTCCATCCATTGATTTACATCACGCAGGCTATATTCAGGCTTTTCGCGAGTGAAGCGGCCTCGTTTTTTTTGCTCTTCAATGTAAGATGTGAGGTAATTACCGTATGCTGTTTTTTGCTCTGGTGTACCAAGCTGTGCCCAAAATTGGATCCACACTATTTCCGATTGCAGTCTATCGGCAAAGCTATTTATATTTTCATGTTTCCAGCCATTGCTATTGCCCCAGCTAGTAAGCTCTTTTGCTTTGATTAAACTAAAGGGTAAAAATAAATCTTCTACTTTATTAAACGCGCCATTATTTAAGTCATAAAATTTTAGGTTTAGGGGCCAGTCATTAATCACGCCAACAACTTGATAGCTATCGTCATCGAGATAAACTAGCTTGCCAATTGAGTTTTCACCCGCAAACAACTTATCGTTCAGCTCTTTTGAAATCACCACAACAGGGGCTGCAGATTGTTCTTGTTGCTCACTCCAAACACCGCCATAAATAAATGACACATCAAACATGTTAAAAAAATCAGGTGTGGTCATGCGGGCGTTACTAATAAACGGCTTCACTTCATCTGAGTCTAAATACACCGAAAAGCCCGTGCGCATCATGGCCACTTTTTTGTCAGGAATAGGGGCGTTGTATAAATTTTCTGCATCTTGATAAGTCAGTTGCATAGGAATATCGTCACCCGTCCACCAAGTATGGCCTTCATCCATGGTTTGCAGCTGTACATTATACAATTGACTGCTCTTATGCGGGATGGGGTCTGCCGACATCATGTGATAAACACTTAAACTGGTCATGGTTATGCCGATACCAATGGCTATCGCCAGTACCATTAAAAAGCTCACTAAAGGTGTGCGCTTGAAGCTGCGCCAACTTAAATCGAGATAATGTAGTAGCATAAGTTACACTCCAGCCGCATTTTTAAGATTTTGTGCACCTTGATATAAGGTAAAGTCAGCAAGTTGGCCGTCAACCACTTGAATATTGCGAGGTGCACGACGAGCGAGTTCAGGGTCGTGGGTCACCATCACAATGGTGGCGCCGTCACGATTTATTTGCTCAAGTAACTCCATCACTTGGCGTGCCATTAAGCTATCAAGATTACCAGTTGGTTCATCCGCTAATAAAAAGCGAGGTTCACCTGCAAGTGCGCGGGCAATCGCCACACGTTGTTGTTGGCCACCAGATAACTGCTGTGGTAAGTGCTTCGCGCGTGATGCAAGGCCAACTTGTTCAAGACATTGCTCTATACGACGCTTACGTTCATTGGCTTTAATGCCTCTGTAGCGCAGTGGTACTTCAATGTTTTCGAATAAATTAAGGTCAGGGATCAAATTGAACCCTTGGAAGATAAAGCCAATTTTTTGATTACGAACATCAGCCCGTTGGTTATCGTTTAATTTACCTACATCTATACCGTCTAGTAAATATTCACCTTCAGAGAATGGTTCTAACATGCCTGCTATATTTAAAAAGGTGGTTTTACCTGAGCCACTAGGGCCTGTTACTGCAATGAATTCACCTTCATCCACTTGTAAGCTGAAGTCGCGTAAAGCATGAGTTTGTACCATTTCGGTTTGATATATTTTACTAATGTTGTTCATTTTTAGCATGTGCTTATCCTTTTTATTCGTTCTTAATTAGTTGTCGCTGTTAACGAAGTAATAATGTTGATGCGTCTTTAAAGTTGTCATAACTTGAAATAATAAGTTCGTCACCAGGCTCGACACCGGTAATTAACTCAATGGCATTTATACTGGTTGCACCGATAGCAATGTCTACTCGTTGGGCTGTATCACCTGTTACTTTGAAAACTTGCGTTCCGCCTTGTTGCATAAATGCACCGCGTTTAACTTGTAAAACGTTGTCACGGTTCTCTAATAGAATGCGTGCGGTCAATCGCTGGTTTTGGCGAATGCCAGAGAGTGCTTTATTAAATCTTACTCGGGTTGTGACCTCGCGGTTATTTACCTCAGGCGAAATTGCAGAGAGCGTACCGGTTACTTTTCTTGCGCCTAGTAACAATTCAACTTCCATCCCGAGGCCAAGTTCATTGGCATAGCTTTCAGGTACTTGCAGCTGGGCTTCAAAGTTACTTAAATCAACCAGTGTCATTAGAGGTTGGCTTTGAGTTACAGCCTCTTTTTGTTGCACTAAAAGGTTACCAACAATCCCCGTTACACTTGCTTTGATGGTTAAATTGCTAACTTGACGGTTTAATTCATCAACAATGAGTTGTTGGCGTGTGAGGTCACGCTCTGCGGCTTGTAGTTCAAAAGCGAGTGTGTCATTAGCAAGCGCAACTTCTTGCTCGGCATGTTTGTACGAGAGCTTTGCACGGGCGAGATCATCCACCGCTTTTTCTAAATCAATTTGGCTGATCAAACTTTTCTCGATTGATAACTTTGCGCGGCGGTTTTCTCTATCTGCGGCGTTGAGTTCTACTTGCGCAAGATCCAATGCCTTAGTTAAGCTCAGTTTTTGTCGTCTAGCTTCTAAATGTTTACGTTGTAATTCACCCTCAAGGCGAGCTAATACTGACTGTTGTTGCTTGAGCTCATTGGTAAGTTCGGGGCTGTCTACTATTGCAATCACCGCATTTTCACTCACTTTGTCACCGGCTTTGACGTGCAAATCTACATAACCACGTTCAGGGCTATACACTTTAGGTGCATTGGCCGCAACAACTTTACCACTGGCAGAAACATCTCTTGTTAGAGTTTTTAAACTGACAGGTGCAATTTGTAAGGTGTTTCTAGCTACTGATATTGTACCTTGCTCAGTTCCCATAAATGCCTTTACACATAAGGCAACGAATGCCAATAGCGCGATTAGTATCATTAATGGTTTTTTATAGTTTTTGCGCTTGCTGACAGAAATATCCTGCGCGCTAGTATCTTTAATCATGAGGCGTCCTATTTTTTATTATGTTTAATCTTCGAGATACGAAATCATCAAACTCACTGCAAACATGGTGATAGGTGAGATTAAAAATAAACTGAGAGTAAACATAATAGTGTCCTGTTAAAAACTTACTCTTTACTATTCGAATATCATGCCAATTTACAATTCATTGTATTTTAAGGTTATTTTTAATTTTGATGAATTCTAAGAGTGTCCGCGGACAGATTAAGTGTCCGCCGCGGACACTTTCAATGACGAACTTTACCTGTGCGTTACACAGCACGCCCAGTAAATCACGCTAATCTATGCGTAATCTATGCAAAAAATAACTGGCCAGTTTATATTTATGCATTAATTAACTTGCTAGCAATAAGTGACTTAATTTTAAAATGAGGGTGATTACTCTAACTGTCCGTGTTTTTTAGGTTTTTCAGACAGGTTCTTGAGTTGAACCTCGGCCCTTGTGTTGGTGTTATTGAAATGTGTGAGTGAATAATTATTCACTAATCGCGCCACCTTACGTTTACGTAAACTGGATATTTGAAAGGTTGGTTTTTTTACAACTTGTTAAATATGACACCAGTGTCATAAAAAAATAATGGCTAAAAAGGCGCTAAATGTTAAAAAGTGATATAAATATAAAGATTGCGCTTAAGTGAGAAATATTCAAGAATGTGAATATGTATTCAAAATTTTATTGACTCTACATACAATTGGCGATAGTTTTGACTGTCTGCTAGCAAACCGTCGAGAAGATCTTTAATAGCTAGCTGTTGTAGCAAGGGGAGGGGTCTATGTTATACGACTCAAAATTAGAAAAAGATAATTGTGGCTTTGGCTTAATAGCCCAGGTCAATGGTCAAGCTAGTCATCGCTTAATTCGAACCGCGATCACCGGTCTTGACCGTATGGAACACCGTGGTGGTATTTCTGCCGATGGTAAAACAGGTGATGGCTGTGGTTTATTATTACAAAAACCAGATAGCTTTTTTCGCGCGATCGCAGCTGAGAACGATTGGCATCTGGGTAAAAATTATGCAGTAGGCATGATTTTCTTAAATCCAGATCCTGTATTAGCACAAACCGCAAAAGACATATTGAGTGAAGAACTCGAAAAAGAAACACTGAATATTAAAGGTTGGCGTGTCGTACCTACAGATGCTTCATGTTTAGGGCCTATTGCCAAAAAACAATTACCAAACTTTGAACAGATTTTTATTAATGCACCTGAAGGTTGGCGTCCAAAAGATTTAGAGCGTCGTTTATATGTGGCACGTCGTCGTGCTGAAAAACGCCTAAGCAGCGATGAAGGTTTTTACATTGCAAGTCTGTCAGGGCTTGTGACTATCTACAAAGGCTTAATGATGCCGGTAGATTTACCTAACTTTTATTTAGACTTAGCAGATATTCGCATGACCAGTGCGATTTGTGTTTTCCATCAGCGTTTTTCAACAAATACACAGCCACGTTGGCCTTTAGCTCAGCCGTTCCGTTATTTAGCGCACAATGGTGAGATCAATACGATTCAAGGGAATCGTCAGTGGGCGCGTGCGCGTTCGTATAAGTTTGCATCACCACTTATTCCTGATCTGCAAAGTGCAGCCCCATTTGTTAATGAAACTGGCTCAGATTCATCAAGCTTAGATAATATGCTTGAGCTATTCTTAGCGGGTGGTATGGATCTATTCCGTGCAATGCGTATGCTTGTGCCACCTGCATGGCAGAAGAACCGTGCCATGGACGATGATTTACGTGCGTTTTATGACTTTAACTCAATGCATATGGAACCGTGGGATGGCCCTGCGGGTATCGTTATGTCTGATGGTCGCTTTGCAGCCTGTAACCTAGACCGTAACGGTTTACGTCCAGCGCGTTATGTGATCACGCAAGATGGCTTTATTACACTTGCCTCAGAAGTAGGTATTTGGGATTACACCGCCGATGAAGTGGTTGAAAAAGGCCGCGTAGGTCCCGGTGAGCTTCTTGTTATTGATACCCAACTTGGCAAAATTTGGCACTCTGATGAAATCGACCAAGATTTAAAAGCACGCCACCCATACAAAGCTTGGCTTGAAGAAAATGTTAAACGCTTAACACCGTTTGAAAAGTTATCAGAGCAAGATGCAGGTAACCGTTCATTTGACGATGAAACCTTACTGAAATATCAAAAAATGTTTGGCTTTACTAACGAAGAGCTAGACAGTGTTATTCGTGTAATGGGTGAAATAGGTCAAGAAGCTACGGGTTCTATGGGTGATGATACACCGTTTGCCGTACTGTCTGAGGGTAACCGTTCGTTGTTTGATTACTTCCGCCAAAAATTTGCGCAAGTAACCAACCCGCCGATTGATCCACTACGTGAAAATCACGTGATGTCTTTGGCTACCTGTATTGGTAGTGAGCAAAACGTATTTAACGAAACCACAGGCCACGCTAAACGCTTGCAGTTTGATACGCCTATTTTGATGTATGCAGACATGCAGCAGCTACTTAGTGCCGACCAAGCTCACTACAGCTACTGTAAAATTGATATTACTTATAGCCAAGAAGAAGGCCTAGCCAATGCGGTAACACGTATTTGTGACGAAGCACAAGAAAAAGCAGCCGGTGGCTGTGTGATGTTGTTTCTTAGTGACCGCAATTTTGATGAAAATCAATTACCAATTCCTGCTGCTATGGCGGTGGGTGCTGTGCAAAAGCGTCTTGTTGATAATAACTTACGTTGCGAGTCAAACATTATTATTGAAACCGGTAGCGTACGTGATGCGCACCAGTTTGCGGTTTTAATTGGCTTTGGTGCAACGGCAATTTACCCATACCTAGCGTATGAATCACTGGTTGCAATGAGCGACTCTAAAGTGATCAACAAAAGCTACTGTGAAGTGACCCTTGCATATCGTAATGCGATAAACAAAGGCCTTTATAAGATTATGTCGAAAATGGGTATTAGTACCGTTGCGTCATATCGTTGTTCAATGTTATTTGAAGCCGTCGGCTTGTCTGACGCGATAGTTGATACTTGCTTTAACGGTGTTGCTAGTCGCATTAAAGGGGCATGTTTTAGCGATTTTGATGAAGATCAACGCAAACTTCATAAACTGGCACATAGCAAGCGTAAACTATTAAGCCACGGTGGCTTACTAAAATATGTGCACGGTGGTGAGTATCACGCCTATAACCCAGACGTTATCCAAACATTGCAAAAAGCAGTGCGCTCTGGTGAATACACAGATTACAACGTGTATGCCGATTTAGTTAATAAGCGCCCAATTTCAACTTTACGTGACATGCTAGCGCTTAAATTACCAGCAGAAGGCATTAGCATCGATGATGTTGAGCCTGCTACTGAGTTATATAAACGCTTTGACTCTGCGGCAATGAGTATTGGTGCGTTGTCACCAGAAGCACATGAAGCACTGGCTATTGCGATGAACCGTTTAGGCGGTTGCTCAAATTCAGGTGAGGGTGGTGAAGATAAACTACGCTACGGGACTGAGAAAAACTCGCGTATTAAGCAAGTTGCATCAGGCCGATTTGGTGTAACACCACATTACTTACGTAGTGCAGATGTAATTCAAATCAAAGTGGCGCAAGGTGCAAAACCAGGCGAAGGTGGTCAATTACCGGGTGAAAAAGTAACCCCGTATATCGCTAAGCTACGTTACTCAGTGCCAGGTGTGACGCTTATTTCGCCTCCACCACATCACGATATTTATTCAATTGAAGATTTAGCCCAGCTAATTTTTGATTTAAAACAAGTAAATCCTAAAGCTCTGATCTCGGTCAAACTAGTATCAGAGCCAGGTGTGGGTACGATTGCAACAGGTGTTGCAAAAGCCTATGCCGATTTAATAACAATATCTGGTTATGACGGTGGTACCGGTGCGAGTCCATTAACGTCCGTGAAGTATGCGGGTAGCCCCTGGGAGCTTGGTCTTGCAGAGACCCAACAAGCATTGGTTGAAAATGGCTTACGTCACCGTATTCGTCTACAAACAGATGGCGGATTAAAAACAGGTTTAGACATTATTAAAGCCGCTATTTTAGGTGCTGAAAGCTTTGGTTTTGGTACTGGACCTATGGTTGCACTAGGCTGTAAATACTTACGTATTTGTCACTTAAACAACTGTGCGACCGGTGTTGCAACACAAGACGATACACTGCGTCAAAAGCATTACCATGGTCTGCCAGAAATGGCGATGAACTACTTTAAGTTTATTGCACAAGAAGCACGCGAAATCATGGCAAGCCTTGGTGTAGCAAATTTAACCGACTTAATTGGTCGTTTAGATTTACTTGAAGCGATTGAAGGCAAAACGGCTAAACAACAAAAGATTGATTTATCTTCTGTGATTGCTCAGCCAAATAACCCTACGGGCGAAACACTTTATTGTAGCGCACCGAATTCGTCACATTACTTAGGTAAATTAAACGAAACGTTACTTGAAAAAGCACAACAAGCAATCGATGAAAGTACGGGAATTTCACTGGTTAATCGTATTTGTAATACCGACCGTTCAGTTGGAGCGATGTTATCAGGCTATATAGCTGATAAACACGGTAACCAAGGTATGGCTGCTGATCCTGTGTCAATTGAATTGCACGGTACTGCCGGTCAATCATTTGGTGTGTGGAATGCAGGCGGCCTTGAGATGACGTTAGTAGGTGATGCAAACGATTATGTTGGTAAAGGCATGGCTGGCGGTAAGTTAGTTATTCGTCCACCGCTAGGCTCTTCTTTTGAAAGCCACAAAGCCACGATTGCCGGTAATACGTGTTTGTACGGTGCAACAGGCGGTAAATTATTTGCTGCAGGCTGTGCTGGTGAGCGTTTTGCTGTGCGTAACTCAGGTGTACAAGCGGTTGTTGAAGGCCTAGGTGATAACGGCTGTGAATACATGACCGGTGGTGTTGTGTGTGTACTAGGCAGCGTTGGCGTTAACTTTGGTGCTGGTATGACAGGTGGTTTTGCGTATATTTTAGATGAACGAAATGACTTTGAAAAACGCATTAACCCAGAGCTCGTTGAAATAGTGTTATTGGATGAGCTCAATTCTCACCAAGAGCATCTACGCGGCCTAATTGCAGAGCACTTAGAGTCAACAGGTTCAAGCCGTGCAGAAAATATTTTAGCGAACTTTGAAGCTTACTTACCTAAGTTTAAGTTAGTTAAGCCAAAATCAAGTGATGTGAAAAGTTTACTCGGGCATCGCGCTCGTAGTAGTGCAGAACTTCGTGTTCAAGCACAGTAAGGGGGTAGTATGAGCGAGAATGTATATCAATTTATAGACGTGCAACGGGTTGATCCCCGTAAGAAACCTATTTCGTCACGTAAGAAATCGTTTGTTGAAATTTACGAACCCTTTTCAGAGACTCAAGTAAACTCACAAGCGGATCGCTGCCTTGATTGTGGTAACCCATATTGTGAGTGGAAATGCCCAGTACATAACTATATCCCACAGTGGTTAAAGTTAATTCGTACAGGCCGCATATTAGAGGCAGCAGAGCTGTCTCACCGTACCAACAGTTTACCTGAAGTATGTGGCCGAGTTTGTCCACAAGATAGATTATGTGAAGGCTCATGTACTTTAGATGAAGAGTTTGGTGCAGTAACTATCGGTAATATTGAAAAATATATCACTGATACTGCATTTAAAATGGGCTGGAAACCTGACATGTCTTATGTGACGTGGACAGATAAAAAAGTTGCCATTATTGGTGCAGGCCCTGCGGGACTAGGTTGTGCAGATATTCTAGTGCGTAATGGTGTGAAACCAGTGGTATTTGATCGTCACCCAGAGATTGGTGGGCTATTAACCTTTGGTATTCCTTCTTTCAAACTTGAAAAAGAAGTCATGCAAAAGCGCCGCGAAATATTCACTGAAATGGGCGTTGAGTTTAAACTTAATGTTGAAGTCGGTGTTGATATCACCATGGATGAGATTTTAGCTGATTACGATGCTGTATTTTTAGGTGTAGGTACGTATCAAAGTATGCGTGCAGGCCTTGAAAATGAAGATGCACCGGGTGTACATGATGCACTACCGTTCTTAATTGGCAATACCAACCGCGTAATGGGCTATGACGAGACAAACCAAGCCTACATCGATATGGCTAAGCAAAAAGTTGTGGTCCTCGGTGGTGGTGATACAGCGATGGACTGTGTTCGTACATCGATTCGTCAAGGCGCTGACAAAGTAATTTGTGCCTATCGCCGTGATGAAGAAAATATGCCTGGTTCGAAGCGTGAAGTTAAAAATGCCAAAGAAGAAGGCGTAGAATTTACCTTTAACGTACAACCTACAGGTATTGAGCTTGACGACAAAGGCCATGTTGCTGGCGTCAGAATGGTTAAAACTCAAATGGGTGAACCTGATGAAAACGGCCGTAGCCGTGCAGAAGTCGTACCTGGCTCAGAGCATGTAATCGAAGCCGACCAAGTACTTATGGCGTTTGGCTTTAAACCACACAAAATGGATTGGTTAGAAAAATACGATGTTGAAATTAACCACTGGGGCGGAATCAACGCACCGGAGCAGGGCGAATTTACTCATCAAACGACAAATCCAAAAATCTTTGCTGGTGGCGATATCGTTCGCGGCTCTGATTTAGTAGTTACGGCAATCTTCGAAGGACGTAATGCCGCTGAAGGCATTATGGACTACTTAGAAGTGTAATTTTTTGAAGATTTAAGAATATAAAAAGCAAGCCAACTGGCTTGCTTTTTTTATGGGCCATAAAAGCGAGAAGTTTTAAGCTTGCTCGGTGTTAAATTAACCGCCGTAGGTTGGCTTGAGTGTAACGAAACCAGCAAAAATACCTTTCATTCGGTATCAAGCTCTTACATTATTGAGTGATCTGAATTGTAGGAAAGCCATTTAA
Source organism: Pseudoalteromonas mucoides (assembly GCF_049257175.1). Taxonomy (NCBI): domain Bacteria; kingdom Pseudomonadati; phylum Pseudomonadota; class Gammaproteobacteria; order Alteromonadales; family Pseudoalteromonadaceae; genus Pseudoalteromonas; species Pseudoalteromonas mucoides. Next base: position 55,925 of record NZ_JBMMUC010000009.1, on the reverse strand, counting down.
GTGATATTAACAAAGAGGCCAAGAGGCGCTGCGCTTAAGAGGAGATATTAAGATTATATTTAAGTCGCAAAGGTAAAACGCAGACAGCTTCGTACCACCACATTAGGTCATTCGGGTAAGTTCGTTTCTGCCCCATAATGGTTTGTAGGAATTTAAATTAAGTGTAAAAAAATCTCTATCGTTTTAGTGTTTATTCCATATTGTTGTGAGCCAATAAAACTAACACTTCACTTTGTCATCCATTGCTCTACTATGTATAACCAGAATCAGGATGAAATAAGGCCATACATTTCTGTTATTATGAAAAATCTATTATCCATTCGTTCCTATAGCACAAAACCAACCCGTCACTCACATCACTTTAATCAATTGGTTTTACCTTTACGTGGTGTAATAAATATATTCGTTGGTGATTTCAATGGTAAAGTTGCGCCAAGTGAATGTGTTGTAGTTAAAGCCAATGAAGAGCACTTGTTCACTGCAGATACTGAAGCTAGATTTGTAGTTGTGGACATGAAAAACCTACCCCTAAATATTTCATCCTCTCACTGTATTGTTTTTGCGATTAACTCATCTCTTAAAAGTTACTTAACCTTTATCGAAAACCAATTAGAAAATAAAGTTAATGCTGAATTAGAACAGGCGATGTTTGAAATGTTCAGTTTACTGCTTGCAGAGCAACCCTTATTGCCAAAAGTAGATGACCGTATTGGTACAGCAATATCCTTCATAGAGCAAAATATTGCAGAGCAACTTCACATTAAACGCCTGGCTGAATCTGCTTTTCTAAGCGAAACGCAGTTTAAGAAACTATTTAAGCAACAAACAAATATGACTGTGATGAAATACGTAACCAAACTTCGTATGGAAAAAGCGCAAGCTTTACTAACACACACAGATTATCCACTATCAATCATTGGTGAAAAAGTAGGCTACAAAGAACCGTCAGCCTTTAGCCGAAAGTTTTCACAATACTTTGGTCTACCACCTAATAAATTCAAAAAGTAAACTTAGTCTTTATTGTCAACGATAGCGTCTTAATTGTTAAAAACTCCTTCATCATTAGCATACAATTTCTGTATTGAAATAATAAAAAACAGGTTTCGCTATGCAAAGTCATCACGGAAGTTTAAAAGGTGTAATTGCTATCATTATTGCTAGTTTTTTGTGGGGGACAACAGGCACCGCAGCAAGCTATTCCCCTAATGTGAGTTCGTTTGCAATTGGTGCATTCTCTATGGGAATAGGGGGAGTGCTACTTGTTATTACAGCACGGAAAACGTTATTTATAGATTATAAACTCATGATTGCACAGCCTAAGGTATTACTTTTAGGTGCCGCTTCTGTCGCTATTTATCCATTAGCGTTTTATAGTTCAATGCGTTTATCAGGTGTTGCAATTGGCACTGTAGTTTCAATTGCTACGGCACCTTTTTTTGCTGCAATCCTTGAAAGCCTAATTAGTAAAAAAAACATATCACTGGAATGGGTACTGAGTTTTGTTATTGGAGCTATAGGTATTACTCTATTAACGTTAGGTAGAGATCAGAGTAATGATCCTTCATACAGTATTAATCAACAAAGCCTAGGTATTCTTTTGGGGTGTATTGCTGGATTAACCTATGCAGGTTATTCATGGGCAGCAAGGAGTTTAATTGAAAGTGGAGTTCATTCAAAATCGTCAATGTCAGGACTGTTCGGTTGTGCTGCTTTATTATTACTCCCTTCATTATGGTTTACAGGCGATAACTTATTTTCAAGCGCAACCAATGCATTGGTATCTTTGTATATGGCAGTAATTCCAATGTTTTTAGGATACTTATTATTTGGTTTTGGCTTGAATTATATAAATGCAAGTAAAGCGACATTAATTACCCTAATAGAACCATTAGTTGCAACTGTTTTAGCCGTTTTCGTTATTGGTGAAAGGTTTAAGATAATTGGTTGGATAGGTGTGGCTTTGGTATCACTATGCCTATTAATGCAAACCATCAAACCTCAAAAGCAATTAAGATTACCTATTAAATCTATGTAGCTTAAGAGCATTAACAATGCTTTTAAAAGCCTGCCATAGGGTATAATTCATTTATATAAAGTAAAAAACATTCATGCTCGTAACGAACGTTCATAAAATGTAATAACCAAAGAGACGGGTATTGACTTCATACATCATAATTTCTCACAGTCAGCCTCACGCTCACAGCTGAACTTCGCTAAAGTGCCAATATCAGACATTGGTATTGCGGGCGTTAGATATGGATCACCCCAATTTTACCGCCTTCAGTAAATCAAAGATCTTGATCAAAGATAACTTTTCTATGTAAGTAGTTTGGGTGATCTTCAGTGATTGGCTCAACAACAAACATATCGTCATCGCACCAGTCCTCCACGGATAGGTTCGTTGTCATCAAAAGGTGGTGGGAGTGGGGTCGAAAAGGTGGTGGGAGTGGGGTCGAAAAGGTGGTGGGAGTGGGGTCGCGTCTTGCCTTTTGCCACTTTTTATTTGAATGACTATAATTGGCATATTAAAGCCCTTGAGCCTGAACTGGCTCTAAATATGCGAAGTAACAAGAAACTTATTTGAGTTAATAAATGACAAAATTGACGTATTATAGAAATTTATGTTTATCAGTTATTAGCATAGCATTAGGCTTGGTCATCGGATTTGTAAATCTAAATCAGGTTAATAGTGGTCTTCCTTTTAAAACGGATCTTGTAGAAAAAAGTGGTTTTGTTAATTGGGTTCAAGCATACGATTATGGAATACGCTTCGGGTTTGTTGATGATCCAATGAATTTTAATTACCCATCAAAATCAAATGGGCAAAGCATTGTTGAAGAGTCTCTTTTGAATTCAAAAGATCAGCTTGTTACTATCTTATATGAGACTTCTGATACTCATTCTCCGATCTACTCTTCGAAGGTATATTATGATTTTTTTGAGTTAAAAGTGAATGGACTCCTTGTTCGTTCGTATGAAGATTCAGAACAAGCTTGGAAGACAGACAACATGTTGACACCTTTTATTATTGCTTTATTTTTGATTGGAGGAATATATATTTGGCGCAAAACAAAAAAAGAGTACAAATATACTCGATATTGAAGCACAGCTAACTCTCAAATCACCAGGTCAGAAGGTTCAAATCTTGACTTCACATATCACGATTTACCAATGTCTGGTGAATGGAACCAAGCCACCCCTAAGCTCTAAATCATTTGTGTCCAAGCGAGTGGAAGAGCGTTTGCTTCACGGCTTAAGCAGCAACTAAAATTTTAATATTGATTGTTGGGTTTCGTTGCACTCAACCCAACCTACGGTGATAAATTAAACACTGAGCTAAATGTGGCTTCCTAGCGCCTATTGCCTAGAACCTTTAACCTAGCCCCTCGTACCTTTAACCTTATTAATGACTAGCTTGCAAGCTTTGTAGCCAAGCATCGGGCTCTGCGATGATGAATTCTAGACAATGTTTATCTGTAGTGGTGATTTTAATACCGGACTTGCTGATAGGGATTATGCCTGCGGCTTTTGCTGTGCATCTTTCAACGCGTGCTATGGTGTCGCGTTTAATGGCGTAACTACCTAAGTTTAACTGTTTATTAAGGGCTTCAAAGTGGAGTAAATGCTCGGTTAACGTTAAACGTCCATCAGCTTTTGCAGCGCCTAATTGTATTGTTGCGTAACTTGTTTTTAGTTGGGTTACTTTTGCAAGAGTTGCGTTCATCATTCACTCCGTGATTTTAATTTTTATTGAGTGTAAGCGGCGTTTTAATATGTGTCAATTTTGTAAATTAAATGTATGCACCTTTAGATGTACAAGAAAGATTACAAAAAATTCTTTGCTCGATTATACAGCTTTTGTTGTTTGTTGAGCGAGATAAAAGCGAGTAATACGACGGCCATTTGAATCGCTAAGGCTGCTAAGGTAATGACTAAATCTAACCTATTTTGGGCGCTATTGGTTAGGTTCAGTTCAATTAACCACGCCAGAGTTAGCATTAGTACTAATGCACCATGAAGAAACTTTTGTAAGTTAACTTTAAACTTCAGGTGTTTAAAAAAGCTGAAGCCAAATAACAGTAAACTGAGCATGGGTATAAACAAAATACAAATAAATGAAAATGTCAAAACCGGTTGCAAATTAACAGCAGTTAATGCGCTCGATTGTTGGATATAGTCTTTACAGCCACTTAATAACAGAATGCAAAAAGTAACGGTGATAGTTTTAAGAGAGTTAGTATTCATTATTAATATCTATTATCAGTGTGTTTATATCGTTATATTTAGTATTAAATTTAGCCATGGGCAGAAATGAGCTCTTTGGCGTTTGCTCGTGCCATTTTGCTTATGTTATCGCCAGCGAGTAAGCGTGCAATCTCATCAATACGGCCATTTTTATTTAAACTCTGCATGTGAGTAAACGTTTCACCATCGGAAATTTCTTTTGCTACAAACAGTTGTTGATGACCAGAACTGGCAACTTGGGGTAGGTGGGTTACACAAATTACTTGGGTAGACTTACCAAGTTGACGCAGTAATTTACCAACCGCTGATGCAGTAGGACCTGAAATACCTACATCTACCTCATCAAAAATGAGGGTTGGTGTTGTCACTTTTTGCGCAATAATGACTTGGATTGCTAAGCTAATTCTCGATAATTCACCACCCGAAGCCACTTTTGATAAAGGCTGTAACGGTTGACCTGGGTTGGTTGATACTAAAAAGGCAATTGAGTCAAAACCTAAGCTGTTTGGTGCTCGCTCAGGCTCTTTGTTTAGTGCTATTTCAAACTGACCATTTTCCATTGAGAGGTTAACCATACTTGCGCTGATCAAGGTGTTCAATGTATTAGCAGCTTGCGAGCGACTTTTACTTAATTCATCAGCGGCTTGTTGGTATGTAACAAGTGCTTGTGCTATTGCTTCTTCAAGTTGCTCTAATCGAGTTGAGTTGTTACTGATCGATTCAAGCTCTTGGCTAATAGACTGATGAAAATCAACCAGCTCTTGTGGTTTAATATGGTGTTTTCGGGCTAAATCCATAGCTCCGCTAAGACGCTCTTCAACTTCGACTAAGCGGTTAGGATCAAGCTCAGTTTTTTCCGCGTAGCTTCTTATTTCGCGGCTGGCTTCCTCTACTTGTACAGCGGCTTCTTCTAGCAAGGTTGCCACACCAGACAAACTTGCATCGTAGTGCGCTAATTCAGCAAATTTTTGGGCGCTGTGTTGTAAAATAGAACACGCATTTTGCTCGTCGCTTTCGTACAAGTGTTGCAACTCTCGCTGACAAGACTCAAGAATCGTCTGGCTGTGGCTTAACTTGTGATGTTCAGCCTCAATAGCGCTGAATTCATCTTGTTGTAAAGCAAACTCGTCTAATTCAGCTACTTGGTATTCCAGTAACTGTTTTTGCGCAGCTTGCTGTTGCTGGGCTTGTTCAAGCGCAGTGAACTCTTTTTGTAAACTTTGATAGTGCTTATATTGGCTTCGCACAGCCTCAACAAGTTCAACATGCCCAGCATAAGCGTCTAGCAAATGGAGTTGATGATCCGCTTTTAACAGGTGCTGATGGGCATGTTGCCCATGAATCGAAATAAGATGTTGGCCAAGCTCTTTTAATTGAGCTGCCGTAACTGGGCTGCCATTTATATAGCTTTTGCTGCGGCCATTTTTACAAATAACGCGGCGCAGCAAGCATTCATTGTCGTCATTGGATAGTAAATTTTGCTCTAGGAATTGCACTGCATTTGGTAATTCGGTGATATCAAATTGCGCGCAAATCTCTGCACGCTCTGTACCTGGGCGAACAGCTGAGGCCTCTGCGCGCTCTCCTAGGCATAATGAGAGTGCATCGATAGCAATCGATTTACCAGCACCTGTTTCACCAGTTATCGCTGTCATGCCACTGTGCCACTCAGTGCTAAGGTTGCTTACAATTGCGAAGTTTTTTATTTCTAATCCAATTAACATACTGTTTATCCATCCAGTCAATTAACTGTTAATTTATACAGTGTTTTGGTTTTTTGCAAATTAAATTTTTAAATTAATTCAAATTTTATACACATACTGGAAAGAGTAATGAACAGTGGAGGGGCTAAATGTGGCAGGATAAACTGTAATAGGTAGTTGAGTAATATAGAAAATTTTTAAATCATTAGTGTGGGTGAATTGCTCACCCAGCCCAGTTATGCAATATTACTATTTATGCTGTTATCTTGTTCTGCTGAATCGCTGCTAATATCCGTTGTTGTTATGTAGTCGTCGCCATTGCTGCTAAGCTCTGCTGACTCCAAGGTTTTTATAAGAGAAGGGAGTATTTCGTAATAAAAAGTACGGTTGTATTCAATCCCGCCATAAGGCAAGTCGGCGACAAATAACGACAGTTGTTCTGATAATTTACCACGCTCACCAGTCACATAGGTTTTCGCAAGTTCGCTATTAACCGTGGTAATAAATGAATCAACAATACGCTCAAGGTATAGTAAGTTTTCATCAGTGTGTGGCTGGACAACGAAAAAGTTACTCGCAATGACCTGAATACGTGCCACGTATTTTGGCTTTATAATTTTTGCTTCACAAAATTCGTTTAGCTTTGATTTTAAGTGAGTGGTAACTTCGGCCACTCTACTGTTAAACAATCGCTTTTCGGCTTCGCGCGCATTACGGCGGTTATTCTCAATGACGAGATAGGTGCCTAATAGAGTAATTAATAACAGCAAAGCTAAAAATACAACGTAAGTCATTTCGAAAGTGCGTCCCTGAAAAGGTCTTTTATTAATTTTTTCTTATTTTGCGCTAAAGTAGAGTTAAGCGCAATAAATTAATACAAACGACTGCCCCAATTTAATTTAGTACGTAATACGTGGTAGTAAGAGTAGTCTTTTGGGTGTATTAAGCGGAGTTTTTTATCAGCTTTTTTTATTACTACTTCGTCACCTGGGAGCACAGCTAATACCACATGGCTATCGCAACTCACTTGTAAACTGTCGGTGTTTTCGAGGCTAAGCTTTAGCCTTACTTCATTGTCAGCATCCACAACTAATGGACGGCTTGAAAGTGTATGCGGAAACATAGGCACTAAAGAGATTGCGTTTAACTCTGGGGTGAGTATTGGTCCACCACCTGAGAGTGAATAAGCAGTTGAGCCTGTTGGTGTTGATACGATTAGACCATCCGAGCGTTGCGAAAACACAAATGCGTCGTTTATAAAGGCCTCAAATTCAATCATATGAGCGACTTTATCGGCATGGAGTACAGCTTCATTTACTGCTGAATTTGCACTTTTAAGTTCTTCATGACGATACACTTCTACTTCAAGTAAAAAGCGGTTTTCTTCTATATATTGACCACTTAGTACTTGCTCTAAGCTTGCTTCAAAACCTTCGGGGTTTAAATCTGTCAGAAAGCCTAAGTTCCCTCGGTTTACACCAATAACGGCGACATTAAACCGAGCTAAAACACGTGCTGCACCAAGCATGTTACCATCACCGCCAACGACAATGGCTAAATCCGCTCGTTCCCCGAGCTCTATGAGTTTAACTAGCTTGTCTTTTGGTATATCAGCAAGTTGGTGTCCAGTGCGCTGTTCAACAATCACGTTAAATCCTAACGCATTTAAAAATGTATAAAGGCGTTGTAAGGTAGTGGCTGCGCCATCGTGATTTGCTTTGCCAATTAAGCCTATGGTTTTAAACGGTGATTCCATGATGTTTACGCGAATAGTTATAATATCGCTAGGGTAACTCAAAAATGATTGCTTTGAAAACCTCAGAGTCTTGAAATAACTTCTCGTTGCCCCGATATACCCTATATGCAGCAAGATGTAGATACTATGAATTTAAATCCGCGAGATCAGCAAATATTTTCCGCCGTAATGAGCCTCTATTGTAATGGTGAAGGTTTACCTGTGGCATCAAGCCGTATAGCTAAGCAAAAAGGCATGGCTGTATGCTCTGCAACGGTACGTAATGCTATGTCACGTCTTGAAAAGTTTGGGCTGTTATATTCGCCACATACTTCAGCGGGGCGCGTTCCGACTAATGCGGGCTTTGATTATTGGCTGAGCGAGTTTTTCCCATTAACTGACATTGCTCAATATTGGCAGCCAGCTCAGGCGCAACTCGTTGAATTAGCTCATGGGCTAAGTCAAAAATACCAAGTGTGCTGTTGTGTTGGTTTACCGCAAGTAAGCTCGCAACATGTTTTTAGAGTAGAAGTCCTTGATTTTGACAGCAACGACTGGCTTATTTTATTACTCGATAGAGCAGGTCAAAGCCATAATATTTGTATTCACAAACCCAATGATGCTTCAGACACAGTACGGTATCAGTTTGCTACTTGGTTAAACACGGTATTTAGTCAACAAACTTTAATGGAAGGTTTGTATCGTATGCAGGCAATGGCAAATACTGCACCGCGTAATTGTCATGATTCATTAAATCAGTGGACACGAGAATTAAGCCAAAAGCTTGGTTCAGATAACAGTATTGTGGTTGGTGAGAATTATCTTTACCGACAAATTGACTGCCAACAAAGTTTAAACATTGGTGTATCTTTCTTAAATTTTGTAGAAGATAAGCTCGCTTTTAAAAATGGCGTATCTGTGCTTAATACCGATCAACTGCCATTTACAGATTGCGATGAGTTAATGGTGATCAGTGTGCCGTATTTTCAGAACCAGGAATATCAAAGTCGATTTTGTGTTATTTGCCCTAAATCGGCGCAAATTGAAGCAATCATACAAGAATTTAGATTAATCGAGTCATCTGACTCTTGAATCTTTTGATTCAATCCCCATAATTATCGCAATTGTAAAGAATTGGAGTACTTAAATTATGTCTGAGCAGACAAAATCACCAGAGCAAGAAGTTGAACTCAACGAAGAATTAGATCAAATGCAAGCAGATGTTGAAGCCGCGGTTGAAGCTGCAGATGCCCATGAAGCTGAAGAAGTAAGCCCTGAAGCTGAAATTGCTATGCTATATGCTGAGCTTGAAGCAGCAAAGCAAACTATTAATGATCAAAAAGATGGTGTCGTTCGCGCTGCTGCTGATGTTGAAAATATTCGTCGTCGTGCTGCACAAGACGTAGAGAAAGCGCATAAATTTGCCCTCGAAAAATTCGCTAACGAATTACTACCTGTTATTGATAACCTAGAACGTGCAATTGAGTTTTCTGATAAAGAAAATGAAACGTTAAAGCCGTTACTTGAAGGTATTGATATGACGGTTAAGAGCTTTAATGATGCGGTTGCAAAATTTGGTGTTGAAATTGTAAATCCACAAGGTGAACAGTTTAACCCTGAGTTCCATCAGGCAATGTCAATCCAGCCAAGCAACGATGTATCACCAAATACAGTGCTAGCTGTAATGCAAAAAGGCTACACATTAAACGGTCGTTTATTACGCCCGGCAATGGTGATGGTGTCTAAAGCTGCAGAATAATTTGTGACTCTCAGTTTGAAAAAATGCCTCATTATGAGGCATTTTTTTTGTTTCTGGCTCGGTGCCACAATTGAGCAATTAAAGTAAGTACTAAAGCACTAAACATTAGGCTTGAAAAAGGCACTGCACTTTGCGCGTGCATAAGGGCTAAAATTGGCCCCACCAAGGCGCCACTGCCAAAGCGTAAAGTGCCAATTACCGCAGTTGCAGTACCTGACTTTTCTTCAAATTTCATTAAGATAAGAGCATCAGCATTACTTGCGATGACACCTAAACTCATCATTAATGGGGCAATAGCTGCAACAATAAAATACAATGATAAGTGTAAAATACTAAAGCTAAGTAGTGAGCTACCCGCAATAAAGCCAACAAATAAACCATAATAGAGCATTTTTCGTGAGCCAATGCGTGGTACCAATCGGGTGTTTAAAAAGTTACCACACATTAAGGCCATTACATTAAAAGCAAACAGTAAGCCAAACAACTGCTCTGAGACTTTAAAGTAGTCGAGGTACACAAACGGAACGGCAGTTAAAAAACAAAAAAAGGCAAATGAGACAAACATCGAACTGGCTATGTCTGCTCGAGCATCTTTATTACTAAATACGGTTTTGTAGCTATCAAAAAAGAGCGTAAAACCTTTGAGTGGGCTTTTGAAAATTGGTATATCAATTAAATGTATTTGCGCCAATGCTAAGATAACAAAGCTGTAACTTGCCAGTACAATAAAAATAGTTTGCCACTGTGAAAAGCCTAAAATCATAGAGCCGACCGTCGGTGCTATAAGTGGCGCGACCATCATTATCATCGATACATAAGACATACCTTTTGCCGTGTCTTTTTGATAAATATGGCGAATAATACCAGGCACAACAACCGTTGCTGCTGCTCCAGTAAAGGCTTGCACAACGCGAAGACCCCAAAATATGTGTATATCGCTACAAAAAGCCAGCGCGAGTGAACTTATACCAAATAGAGCCAATCCGGTTTTAGCTAACACACGGCGGCCAAGTTGGTCGGCAATTGGCCCAAAAAAAAGCATGCCTAAAGCATAACCCGCTAAATAAAGGCTTAGCGATATTTGCACATTGGGCATAGTCGTATTTAGATCATTTGCAATGACTAGCATAGCAGGTAAATACATATCAATTGCTAATGGTGTGATTGCAACAATACTGGCAAGTAGGGGGAGTAAAATACGCTTACTGAAAGAGTCTTGAACGTGCATGATCCACTCGAGAAATGAAAAGAATAGCTATTGTAGCAGCCAATATTAGAACACGGAACTTAGTTTGCGTGCTAAGTAATCATTATTTAAGTTATAGCAAGTTACTTGCCTTAGTAATATTAAATTAAGGCATGTTTTGCTATATTATTGTTAATATCTAAGTTACTGAATATGAGTTGAGGGAATACAATGAAAAAGCTAGTTTTAGCGGTACTTGCAACGGCTGTTTTGGCAGGTTGTAAAACATCACCGACAGGTCGCACTCAGCTTGCGCTTTATTCTGATCAAGAAATGAGCCAAATGGGCCAGCAAAGTTTTGCTGATATGAAGCAAAACCAACAGATTAATAATGATCCTAGCGTTAATGCTTACGTTAAATGTATTGCTGAAGATGTAATTGCTGTACTACCTCAACAATACGCGTCTCAGAAATGGGAAGTTGTGGTGTTTGAAGAAGACTCTGCGAATGCATTTGCATTACCAGGGGGCTATATTGGCGTTCATACAGGTTTGCTGCAAGTTGCTAAAAACCAAGACCAATTAGCAACGGTGATAGGTCATGAAGTAGGCCACGTTATTGCAGAGCATTCTAATGAACGTGTTTCACAAAGTTCAATTTTACAAACAGGCATGCAAGTGGGCAGTGCCGCGCTTGATATGGGGAACGTGCAATATCGCAATGAAATAATGCAAGGTTTAGGACTTGGTGCTCAATATGGCGTTATTTTGCCATTTAGCCGCTCACATGAATCAGAAGCCGATATTATTGGTTTGGATTTAATGGCTAAAGCGGGTTTTAATCCACAAGAGTCAGTCACACTTTGGCAAAATATGAGTCAAGCGGGAAGTGGTGAAACACCTGAGTTTATGTCGACTCACCCAGCGCCGGGAAATCGAATAAAAGAATTACAGGCGAACATGTCAGAAGCACTCTCAGAGCAAAAAGTAGCAAATAGCTCAGGTAAAAACCCTCAGTGTTCTTTGTAATGTAAGTCGAGCTAAAATGATAAAAGCCTGTAAATATACAGGCTTTATTGTTCAGGGGAATTATTTTTAATCTTAGTTTACAGGTGTAGCTTCACTTAAAACGAGTTTAGAAAATGTAACTTGTGTATAGTCACCATTTGCTTTATCGGTTTTCCAATCACCGGTACCAGGGCAAGCAGTGTACCAACCGCCTGGTGAATCTTTGGTACTACATTGGTTATAGGCGCCTGCTTTAAAGTAATGCCAATCGGCTAAATAACCTAATGGGTGATCATATTTATCAACTTTACCGTTAGCATCAACATTATTTGATAAGTCAATTGAATACTCTACAGTTGGTTTTCCTGGTGCTGTAAAAGTTAGGTGCATCGTGCTTTGATATACATTTATCTCGTAGCTAAACTCCTCACCTAGTGCTATTCCAGCAGAACCAGGCGCATCAGAGTTCTCCCACGTATTACCCCATACAGGGTAGGTAATATCTGTACGATTCGGATCATCTTTTGGTAAGTTACGTTCATAGTTCCAAAATACTGAGCCTGTTTCGTGGTTTGGCCATTTTTTGTAATAAATTTTTATTGGCTCATTACCCCAACCGAAACCAAAATCTTTTTCAATTAAAGCTTTATCTTTACCTGCATGTATTTGTCCTACAACTACACTGTAAGCAGGTGGTTTATCAGCATGGCCTGCACGAACAGCAACATGGTCAACTTTTAACGTTGCTTCCATTTTGCCACCAACAGCCCCAAATCTTTCTGATAAAGGGTGTGCTGCAAGAGCAAAATTATTTCGTGAGTTCTTAGTTTTAATCTTAGTGTTTGTGCCACGGATCATCTGGCGTAACTCGCTACGGGTATTACTTGATGTCGCAGTGGTGATCGCTTTATTCGGGCTGGTAAATACCATGCCGCCTTGTTCATCTAAGTAAAAGTAATCAGGGTGAGCGTAGGTTTGAATTTCTTCTACATCTATCTCGTCTATTTTACCATTACCGTCTTGATCCATTGGTAAGGTTATCTTCCATTGACTTAAATCAAATTTATCGGCAGGAACTAAGTTAGCGCTGTTACCTGTATTTTTAGGTTGGCTACTGCCATTGCTGCTACATGCTGCTAGCATTGAAAGAGAAAGTGGTATCACCGTGCCATAAAAAACACATTGTTTAAGTCGATTATTTTTCATTTATATCTCTTTAATTTTACGTGTGTGTTAAAACCAATTAACAAAATATAACAGACCAATTAATTAAATCAACCATACCAATTAATAAAATAAAAATAAGAGTTGAGATTTTCTGTTTTCATTTTTTGTCATGCCAATTAACTGTGTCAGGTTATATACGATGTTGAATGTTGAATGTTGAATGATGAAGGTGAATACGAATATTTATGCTGAAATGTCTGTGCGCAGAAAAGAGTGGCTATATAAAAAACTAAGCCCGTAGGGCACGGGCTTAGTGACTTTACTATTAAAAACTTAGCTTACCAGCCACATTGGCGGCCTTGGTTTTGTTCATCTAAGTATTTTTGTAATGGCGCAAAATAATCGAGTAGTGCTGTCGCATCCATCTCTGATTTACCTGTTACTGTTGCAAGTGCTTCTTGCCAAGGTCTGCTTGAGCCCATTTCTAGCATGGCGTTGAGTTTTTCGCCGGCTTCTTTTGAGTTATAAACAGAGCAACGGTGAATCGCTTCTTCGTTTCCTGCTATTTCACATAGACTACGGTGAAAATCAAATTGTAAGATATGTGCTAAGAAGTAACGGGTATAAGGTGTATTACCTGGAACATGGTATTTAGCACCTGGATCAAAGTCGGCTTCGGTACGGGCTATTGGCGCTTGAACACCTTGATACTTTTGACGTAAATCCCACCAAGCTTGGTTATAGTTCTCAGGCGTTACTTCACCAGAGAATACTTTCCAACGCCATTGATCTACTAACAAGCCAAATGGAATAAACGCAACTTTATCGAGCGCCATTTTCATTAGTAATCCAATGTCTTTAGATTCGTCTGGAACTTGCTCTAATAAACCAATTTCTTTTAGGTAACCAGGAGTCACTGATAAGGCTATAGTGTCACCGATGGCTTCGTGAAATCCATCATTAGCACTTTCTTGATAATAAAGCGGTTGAGTATTGTACGCACGCTGGTAAAAGTTGTGGCCTAGTTCATGATGGATAACTGAGAATTCTTCACCTGTGCGTTGGATACACATCTTTATACGTAGGTCATCTTTACTGTCTATATTCCACGCAGAGGCATGACATTGTACGTCGCGATCTTGTGGCTTTGTAAATAACGAACGTTCGTAAAAAGTCTCTGGTAATGGGTCAAAACCCATTGATGTGAAAAACGTTTCAGCGCCACGCACCATTTTTAGCTCATCATAATTGTACTCGCTCAGTAACGCAGTTACATCGTAACCTGGATCGGCGTTTTCAGGAGCAACAACATCATAAATATTGCCCCATGTTTGTGCCCACATGTTACCTAAAAGATGGGCTGGGATAGGTTGATCTTGCGGTACTTTATCTTCACCGTATTTTTCGCCAAGTTTAGCGCGAACGTGACAATGTAAAGAGTCATAAAGCGGTTTAACTTGCCCCCAAATGCGATCAAGCTCTGTTGCAAAATCATCGGCAGGCATATCATATTTACTGCGCCACATAGCGCCAGTATCTACATAACCTAGCTCTTTCGCACCTTCGTTGGTTAAGGCTACTTGTTGCTCATAAAGCGGACGCATTGGCTTAGAAACTTGACGCCAGCCTTGCCACAAATCAAGCAGCTCGTTGTAATCACGGCTGGTTGCCATTTTTGCCGTCATATCACCTAAGCTTAAACAACTACCGTCATCTTTACAGTATTTACCTTTACCGTATATTCCACCTAGCTCAGCAACGAGTTGCGAAAGCTTTGCTGTTTTTTCTGCGTCTTGTGGGGCAGGCAACGTCAGTGCGAGTTTTAATTTGTTAAGTTTTCGACGAGCATCATAGTCAAGCTCTAACTCGTCAAACTTTGCAGCTTCATTGGCTAGTCGAACGACGGCTTCGGTCATTTTACGGTTTACTTCTGCTGACAATGCAGCTGTATCATGCGTGATAAAGTTTGCGTAAATCCACTCTGCGCGGCTTGATTCTAAATAAAGTGCATTGAGTTCTTGCTCTGTTTCATCAATAAAAGCGTGTGCATCTTTTGCATTAACTGGCGCTGGTGTTGCAGCTATCGTATCGCTTTTTGTTGTATCTTTATTGCAGCCAGATAGCGCTAAGGTGCTTGCCACCATTAAGGCGCTTAAACTGAGTTTAAAGTGTGGAGTAGTCATGTTGATCCTTATATTTGTTATTAATCCGCTAGGATAATAGCAGTGTCTTTAACTTAGGCAAAATTTATCGAAGTAGGGTTAAACCTAAATGGGAAGCAGATATTTACACTGACATTGTATTTATAAAAGGATCGGTCATAATTGAAGCAAGTCATTTTTATTAATTAAAAGGATCGTTTCCATGTCCGTGTTCATATTATTACTGGTCGTGGTGATAGTTATTTTTGCGGTAAAAGATATTCGCATTAGCTTAATTAGTCGCCCAGCATTTAAGTTTTTCAAAAAAGTCCTTCCTCCATTATCGCAAACAGAGCGAGAAGCAATGGAAGCGGGTGATGTCTGGTGGGATGGGGAATTATTTAGTGGTAACCCCGATTGGCAGGTTTTGCACAGTTACCCTAAACCAGAGTTAAGCGAAAAAGAACGTGCCTTTTTAGATAACGAAGTTGAAACCTTGTTAGCAATGCTAGATGACTACCAAATTGTGCAAAAAGATAAAGATTTGCCAAAAGAGGTATGGGATTACTTAAAGGTAAAGGGCTTTTTTGCGCTTATTATTCCAGAGCAATTCGGTGGTCGTCAGTTCAGTGCAATAGCAAACTCTACGATAGTGGCAAAAATAGCGACTAAAAGTTTAACTGCGGCTGTAACTGTTATGGTTCCAAATAGCTTAGGGCCTGGTGAGCTTTTACTTCATTACGGGACTAAAGAACAACAAGAACGTTGGTTGCCTACACTTGCGACTGGCGAAGACGTCCCGTGTTTTGCGCTTACAGGTCCTGAAGCGGGCTCTGATGCCGGCAGTATTCCAGACTCAGGGGTTGTTTGTAAGAGGGAGTTCAATGGTGAGGAAATAATTGGTTTACGTTTGAATTGGTCAAAACGCTATATAACATTAGCGCCTGTGGCTACAGTACTGGGCCTTGCATTCAAAATGTATGACCCTGATTCCTTATTAGGAAAAGACAAAGAGCTAGGAATTACCTGTGCGTTGATCCCAACTGACCATCCAGGTGTTGAAACCGGTGAGCGCCATTTTCCACTGAACATGGCATTTATGAACGGCACCACTTACGGTAAAGACGTATTTATACCACTTGATTGGATCATAGGCGGTCAACAAGGCGCTGGCCGAGGTTGGCGTATGTTAGTTGAATGTTTAAGTGCTGGGCGAGGCATATCATTGCCTGCACTTAGCAGTGCAACAGGGCATTTATGTTCACGTATGACTTCGGCTTATGCCATGGTTCGTCAGCAGTTTGGTTTATCAATTGGCCAATTTGAGGGGGTTCAAGAAGCGCTTGCCCGTATAGGTGGGCTAACTTATAGCCTAGAAGCCTGTAGGTTAATGACAGCTGGTGCAATCGATCTTAAATTAAGCCCGTCAGTGGTTACAGCTATTGCTAAGTATCATATGACAGAAATGGGTCGTACCGTAATGAACGATGCGATGGATATTCATTCTGGTAAAGGAATTCAAGTTGGCCCTAATAACTACTTAGCTCATGGTTACATGGGAATTCCTGTTTCTATTACTGTGGAAGGTGCCAATATTCTAACTCGCAACTTAATGATTTTTGGTCAAGGGGCTACGCGATGCCATCCATTTGTGCTTAAAGAAATGGAAGCGGCGGCAATGGAAGATGACGACTTAGCATTAAAAGAGTTTGACTCATTGCTACTACAGCATATTATTTTTGCAGGTACTAATGCAGGGATGGCGTTTATTCATGGTTTAACGCGTAGTGTTTTTGCAAAATCGCCTGTTTGTGGTGCCACAACTAACTATTATAAACAGCTAGGTAGAATGAGCCGAGGTTTAGCATTTTGTACAGATGTAGCCATGCTTATTTTAGGCGGGGAGCTTAAACGTAAAGAGATGATTTCTGCTCGGCTAGGTGATGTACTAAGTCATCTTTATCTCGCGTCAACAGTGTTAAAGCGTTTTGAAGACGAAGGTCGCCAGCAAGCTGACTTAGCCTTTGTGCAATATTCAGTAGAGCGTTCATTGTTTGAAATAGGCCAAGCGTTTGATGGTTTCTTTAAAAACTTCTCAAATCCAGTGGTTAACTTTTTATTAAAACGTATTGTTTTCCCATTGGGTAATCATTATCACCGTCCTAGTGATGATATTGCACAAACGATGTGTGAACACATGACGCAGCCGGGCGTATTTAGAAACCGCTTAACACATTTATGTTATGTTGATGAAAATGCTGGCACAGGCGTCATGGAAAATGCATTCATTGCTATGCATGATACCGCTAATGCGTTTAAGCGATTAAAAAAATGGCAACGTGAAGGTACGCTAAATCGCAATGCTGATATTGAAACTGCAATAAATAATGCGATTGAAAAACAGCTCATTACATCAGAGGAAGGGCAAAGGTTACATCAAGCAAATGAGTTAAGAAAACAAGCAATCGCTGTCGATAATTATAAACAAGGCGAGCTATAGATAAAAAAGCCTCGTCAGTAGCGAGGCTTTATATTTTAACTTTGTGTCTTATCTGGCAAATGGGTCGGCGTTTATTTTATCAACGTACCATTTGCCTTTTTTACGGACCATTTTGACGCTGCGCATATCATCTATTTTATCCCCGTTAAAATAACCAGTGAATATTAAGTTAATGTTTGCTTTTTCGCCGTATTGCTCACGAAGACTCATATTGGTCATATCAACTTCAATAACAACTTCATCGTACTGCATGTTGACTAAGTTTCGCGCAAATTGCTTTGCGGTTCCGTATGATTTCATAATACGAGCAAGCTTAGGTGTTGCCATTGTCATTGCTTTGTTGAGATCTTTAGCATTGTACAATGTATCAAAATAGAGCGCGGCACTTTCGCCAGGGGTATTGTTTTCGCCTGAAGGGATACCGTCATCGCCACAACCTTGTAGCATGAGTGCACAAATGAATGTGCAAATAGTTAGAAATAATTTCATTTGCAATAGTTGAATTATTATTGATGATTTAGTGTGAGACTAAACGAGGTATATGTAAAGTTAATCACTTATAATAGTGCTTTAAACGACAATAAATAATAAAAAAGGATGCTAATTAGCATCCTTTAGACAATCAGTTACTATTTATTGTACAAGCTCTTGTTCAGAGAACTCTTCAGCAAATAATGGGCTAGATAAATAGCGCTCTGTAGCACTTGGTAAGATAACAACAATATTTTTGTCTGCATTTTCTGGTAGTTCAGCAATACGTTTTGCGGCAACCACTGCAGCACCAGATGAAATACCGACTAAAATACCTTCATCTTTCATTAACTGGTGCGCCATAGCAATAGCATCTTCATTAGACACTTGCTCAGCTGCATCAATAACATCTAAATCTAAGTTTCCAGGAATAAAGCCAGCACCGATACCTTGAATTTTATGAGGCCCAGGTGTCACGTCTTCACCTGCTAGTGTTTGGCTAATAACAGGAGAGTTTGTAGGCTCTACCGCAATTGATTTTACATCTAAGCCTTTCTCTTGTTTTAAATAGCGGCTTACCCCAGTAATTGTACCACCAGTACCTACACCCGCTACGAAGAAATCAACTTTGCCGTCAGTTGCATTGAAAATCTCAGGGCCTGTTGTTTCAAAGTGAATTTTAGGGTTCGCTGGGTTTTCAAATTGTTGTAGCAAGATGAATTTAGCTGGATCGCTTGCTTGGATCTCTTTTGCTTTTTCGATTGCGCCATTCATACCTTTAGCACCTTCGGTAAGTACTAAATTAGCACCTAATGCTTTTAATAGCTTACGACGCTCTAAGCTCATTGTATTAGGCATAGTAAGCGTAAGTTTATAACCGCGAGAAGCAGCAACAAACGCAAGAGCGATACCCGTATTACCCGAAGTTGGCTCAATTAGCTCTTTGTCGGCTGTTAATTGACCTGACTTTTCAGCTTCCCAAATCATTGATGCACCGATACGGCATTTAACACTAAAGCTTGGGTTACGAGATTCAATTTTAGCGAATACATTGCCTGATGTAACTCGATTAAGTTTTACCAGTGGTGTGTTACCAATGCTGAGTGAATTATCTTCAAAAATTGTAGACATAGTGGTCCCTTGGGTGCAATTTGTTCAATCGGGATCGAATTATAGCAATCGATCTGTAATAGCTACACTTTACTGCTCAATAAAAAAAACTAAAGTAAAGTTTGGGTATAAGATATACCCAAACCAACTCAAAATACAGAATTCAGCGTTTCACAGGGGCTTAATATCAAGGCGTTATTTTGCAAGAATGGTAGTCCCTTTTAAGAAGTAACAACGATGAGAGTAAGTTCCTGTGAAACGCCCTACGGGTTGGTTTAAAAGCGATTAATACTGCGTTATTGATTTTAACAATAGAACCACTATTATTTGCAATCAATGCCTTGCCTAAATCGCTTTGAACTCCAACTGAAGCTCGTATCTTGAGATGGTTTGGGTATAGATCTATTCGGCTTATAATAAAATGAAATTAACTTTTAAGTTTTGTATGTTTTTTGTTATTAAAATTCTTTTTATAATGCAGTTGTGGTTTATTAATGTGCCTTCAGCACGGATTATACATATGTCAGTGATATTTTAGTTTGATGTTTATCTACATGCACACTCCTAGTTCTCTCTTTAATGTAATCCAATAGCCAACCAGACACCTACTGCTATCATTAAGCTGCCAGCGATTGCGTTCATCCATTTGATATTATCGCCGCGGTTTAAAAATAAGCGTAAACTTTTACCACCCGTTGCATAGGCCATCATACAAACAAATTCACTAACAAGTATTATAGCGACCAAAATACTCAGTTGAGGAGTAATAGCATAGTCAAGATTAATAAAAGGGGGCAGTAACGAGATCATAAAGGCCCAACCTTTGGGGTTAGCCATAGCAGTCACCAACCCTTGGCTAAATAATGTTTTGCGACTTATTTTACTCTTTTGATGATTATCTAGATTGAGTTTAGTCTCATCGCGCCACATGCTAATGCCTATAAAGACTAAATATGCACCGCCGGCCCATTTTAAGATTGAAAATGCCTGCGGGTAATTTAACATGATACTTGCCACGCCTAATACGGCAGCTATAGCAACTAAGGCTACACCCAGTAACTCACCTAGCATCATCCACATAGTCCGTCTGACGCCGATACTCATACCGAGTGTCATTGCTAGTGTCATACACATACCGGGTGTGATTGATACAAAAAAGAATGTCGGTATAAATACCGCCAATATTGCTAAATCAAACATCAAAATACTCACTGCAAATTATCTGGCGTAGACAATATCAAGAAGTAGCGCTCTAGACCAAGGAATCAGCTATCTTTATAGGAATAAACATAGAGTTAAGGCTTCACTGTGATTAGAAACATAAAATAGCTTGGTATTTTGAATATATTTTTGCTTTGTGCGGTGCTTTGAATTAGGATCAAATTAGTTTAAAACCAAGAACTAATGGCCTGTGTCTAGATTATTAATTTTACTTACTGCTATATTCTTCAGCTATTCGATTAAAGCTGTTGAGGTTACTGATTTATATCAAGATATACTCAAAGTTGAAGATAAATCCCGAGATGCACGCTTAACGGCAAGTCGTGCTGCACTATTGAATGTTTTGGTAAAAGTAAGTGGTGATCCGTATGCCGATCAAAACCCACTTGCGAAACAGCGTAGTAAAGATATCTCTGATTATATGCTTAAATTTGAATATGATGAGAAAGTAGATGGCACGCTTAATCTTGTTGTAAAATTTGAAGCCAATAAAATTAATGCATTGGTTAAGGAGCTTAACCTGCCGCTATGGGGAACTCGTAGACCTTTAGTTGCAATCTGGTTAGCAATCGAAGATAACTGGCGTAGAGAGCTTGTTACTCAAGAGAGTTACCCGCAACTCGAGCAGCTTATTTATGACACTGCATCTCGCCGTGGTTTACCCGTCGTGGTCCCGTTACTTGATTTACAAGACAGAGCATTAGTAGGTATCCCTGAGGTATGGGGGAATTTTTCTGAGCCAGTAGAACAAGCATCGAGCAGATACAGAGCTGAGCGAAGTATTACTGCACGATTATACACGCAGCAAGACAGCGATAACTGGGTGCTTGATTGGCGCTTCACAAATGATGACTTATTTGAAGCAAATCGTTTAACGGGTGATAAACAACAAACTATTGCCCTTATGATAGATAGCTTAGCTGCTGGGCTTGCCGCTGAATATGCTATTGATCCAAATGCGACAGGACAACTTGCCCAAGCAGTATTTAAGCTTAAAGGCACAAAAAACTTTGTAGACATCGAGCTAGCTAAACGACGTTTACAAAGCTTAAGTGTGGTTACAAAAGTAATTATTCGCTCACGTGATACGCAAACTGTTTACTTTGAAGTTAATCATACTGGCTCGTTAAGTGACTTTAAAAAAGCGCTGGAGTTAGACCGTACATTTGAAGCCTTTGTTGACCCTAGAGCGTTTTATCAGGTTGCGTCTGAAAATGACCTTGATTACCAATGGGTCGGCTTATAATGCAGGCATTAGAGCCCGTTCAAATGGCGCTGCCTGTAACGCTACCAGATGATGAAACGTTTGCATCATATTTTGGTGGTGAGAACTCTTTGGAAGTGAGCCATTTAAAAAATGCGTTCAAAAGTCTAACAACTACTTTTCAATACACTTATTTGTGTGGGCTAGGTGATTCTGGTAAATCTCACCTATTATATGCTACCTGCATTCATGCTCAAGAACGTGGTTTATCAACCATGTTGCTGTCAATGCGTGAAGTAATTGATTTTGGCCCTATGGTACTTGATGGCCTAGATGCTTTAGATGTGTTGTGCATAGATGACGTGCACTTAGTTGCGGGTAATGATGCTTGGGAAAAAGCATTATTTAACTTTTTTAACCGTTTTAACGAGCCTGGTAAGTGTCTAGTGGTCACCGCGGATTTACTCCCAGATATGCTTAATATCACACTGCCGGATTTGGTTTCTCGACTTAAATGGGGAACGACGTTTCAAATTCGCTCAATGAGTGATGATGATAAGGCTGAAGCGTTAGTAAAACGTGCAAATATGCGAGGACTTGAACTTAGTGATGAATGTGCTCGTTTTTTATTAACTCGTCTAAGCCGTGATATGAGAGCGCTGTTAGAAGTACTAGATAAACTCGATCATGCGTCTATGGCTGCGCAAAGAAAACTGACCATTCCCTTCATAAAATCGGCATTAAAGCTATAAAATCGGCTTTTACCTGCTATTAGGTGCTTACTAATCAGAAAGAATTCAATAAGATTAGTATAAAGCCTAGAATCTAGTCCTTGCTTTCAGTTATCATTAGTCAACAAAAATGTAATCACCTTCTGTGAAAGATCAGGTATCGAATGAACTTAGAAAATATATTAGCGCAAGCACTTGAGGCCGTTGCCAGTGCCAATGAAATCGCGCAGCTTGAAGATATCAGGGTAAATTATCTTGGTAAAAAGGGCGAAATCACCAGCTTATTAAAAACGCTTGGTAAGATTGCGCCAGAAGAGCGTAAAGAAGCCGGTCAAGTTATCAATCAAGCAAAACAAGATGTACAAGTCGCGATTAACGCAAAACGCGAATTACTTGCTAGCAAAGCACTTGAAGAAAAACTTGCCGCAGAAACAATTGATGTAACACTGCCAGGACGCGTTATGCCTACTGGTGGCCTTCACCCAGTTACACGTACAATTGAGCGTATTGAAAGCTTTTTTGGTGAATTAGGTTTTGCTGTAAAATCAGGTCCTGAAGTTGAAGATGATTTTCATAACTTCGATGCGCTAAATATTCCTGAGCATCATCCAGCACGTGCTGATCACGATACCTTCTATTTTAATCCAAAGCTTGTGTTACGTACCCAAACAAGTGGTGTACAAATACGTACTATGGAAACTGAGCAGCCACCACTGAGAATTATTTCTCCGGGCCGTGTTTATCGTAATGATTACGATCAAACACACACACCAATGTTCCATCAGGTTGAAGGCCTAATGGTCGATACAGATGTGAGCTTCACAGAGCTTAAAGGTATTTTGCACGATTTCTTACGTAACTTCTTTGAAGAAGACATGGAAATTCGTTTCCGTCCATCTTACTTCCCATTCACAGAACCGTCAGCTGAAGTAGATGTGATGGGTAAAAATGGTAAATGGTTAGAAGTATTAGGTTGCGGCATGGTTCACCCTAATGTACTTAAATCAGTGGGTATTGATCCTGAAAAATACACCGGTTTTGCCTTTGGTATGGGTGTAGAGCGTTTAACTATGTTGCGCTATGGCGTAAATGACTTACGTGCGTTTTTCGAAAACGATTTAAAATTCCTAAACCAGTTCCGTTAAGAGTGAAGATATAAAATGAAATTTAGTGAAAAGTGGTTAAGAGAGTGGGTTAATCCTGCAATTGACACGCAGGCTCTTTCGGAACAGTTATCGATGGCCGGTCTTGAAGTTGATGCTGTAGAGCCAGCAGCAGCCAAATTTAACGGTGTTGTGGTTGGTGAAGTTGTTGAATGTGGTCAACATCCTGATGCAGACAAATTACGTGTAACAAAAATCAATGTTGGTGGCGATGAGCTACTTGATATTGTGTGTGGCGCACCAAATTGTCGTCAAGGTATTAAGGTTGCAGTAGCAACTGTAGGTGCTGTATTACCGGGTGATTTTAAAATTAAGAAAGCCAAGCTTCGTGGTCAACCATCTCACGGCATGTTATGTGCGTTTGTTGAGCTAGGTATTAGCGAAGAGGGCGATGGCATTATGGAATTGCCATTAGACGCCCCTGTTGGCACTGATTTACGTGAATATTTAGGGCTTGATGACAATATCATTGATGTTGATTTAACACCTAACCGTGGTGACTGCTTAGGTATCAAAGGGATTGCTCGTGAAGTAGGTGTACTTAACAGTATTGATGTTAAAGCGCTAGAAATTCCAGTAGTTAAAGCCACAATTGACGATAAAGTATCAATTGAGCTAGTTAATGAAGATGCTTGTCCTCGTTATTTAGGACGTGTAATTAAAGGCATTAACCTTGATGCAGAAACACCGCTTTGGATGGTAGAAAAACTACGCCGTAGTGGTATTCGCTCAATCGACCCTGTGGTTGATGTAACTAACTTTGTGTTGCTTGAACTTGGTCACCCAATGCATGCGTTTGACTTAAATGCGATTGAAGGCGGCATTAAAGTTCGCAGTGCAAATGCAGGTGAAGAACTTGTTCTACTTGACGGCAACACTGCAAAGCTAAATGAGTCAACCTTAGTAATAGCCGATCACAGTAAAGCGTTGGCAATTGCCGGTATTTTTGGTGGTGAGCAATCAGGTGTAACTGAGAAAACGTCTGACATTTTATTAGAAAGCGCGTTTTTCAACCCAGTAGCTATTGCTGGACAAGCACGTAGCTACGGCTTGCACACTGATGCATCGCATCGTTATGAACGCGGTGTTGATTTTGCTTTGCAACATGATGCCATGGAACGTGCAACAGCATTATTACTTGATATAGTCGGTGGTGAAGCTGGTCCCGTTGTTGAAGCCGTTGCTAAAGACAAGTTACCAAAAGTAACAGAAGTACGCTTGCGCCGCGAACGCTTAGACCGCGTAATAGGTCATCACATCGCAGATGAAAAAGTAACGGATATCCTAACGCGCTTAGGTCTTGATGTGAAAATTGTTGATGGTGTGTGGAGTGCAGATGTACCAAGCTACCGCTTTGATATTCGCATCGAAGAAGATTTAATTGAAGAAGTAGCGCGTGTATTTGGTTACAACAGTATTCCAAATGTAGCACCTACAGCTAAATTGAAAATGACGACGCATAATGAAGCAACCATTGCCGTGAATAAATTTCGCAATGCACTTGTGACACGTGGTTATCAAGAAGCCATTACTTACAGCTTTGTTGATCCAAAAGCGCAAACTATTTTGCACCCAGACAGCGATGCACTTATCTTACCGCACCCGATCTCAAGTGATATGTCAGCAATGCGTGTAAGTTTGATGCCAGGATTGTTAGCGTCATTGGTTTATAACCAAAACCGTCAGCAGCCTCGAATTCGTTTATTCGAACATGGCCTTAAATTCTTACGTGATGAAAACGCAGAAAACGGCGTTAACCAAGTGGCAGTTATTGGTGGTGTTATTACGGGCCTTGCTCATGGTGAGCATTGGGTTGAAGAAAAGCGTAATGTTGATTTTTATGATTTAAAAGGTGATGTTGAAGCATTACTTTCATTAACTAATGATATAAATCGTTTTGAGATCAAAGCAGAGCAATCTGATGGTTTACACCCAGGTCAATCTGCAGCTATCTATGTTGATGGCAAAAAAGTAGGTTTCTTTGGTGCCATTCACCCTCAAGTACAAAAATCGCTAGATATTAATAATGCGGCTTATGTATTTGAAATTGAAATGTCAGCAATTGAAAAAAGAAATTTACCTGAAGCTGTAGGGGTATCTAAGTTCCCTTCAAACCGCCGCGACATCGCTATTTTAGTGGAAGATCAGGTGAAATCTGGCGACATTTTATCAGTGATAGAAAAAGTTGGCGGAAATCAATTGGTTGACCTAAACTTATTCGATGTGTATAAGGGCAAAGGTATTGAGCCAAATTATAAGAGTTTGGCGATTGCTCTAACACTGCAGGCGGTTGATAGAACACTCGAAGAGAAAGATATCAATCAGGTAGTTGATAACGTGGTGGCCGCATTGGCCGAACAGTTTAATGCATCGTTGAGGGACTAGATATGGCGCTTACTAAAGCCGACATAGCTGAACACCTATTTGAAAAACTCGGGATCAATAAGAAAGATGCCAAAGATTTAGTTGAAGCGTTTTTTGAAGAAATCCGCTCAGCGCTTGAAAAAGGCGAGCAGGTTAAGCTCTCTGGATTTGGTAACTTTGATCTTCGTGATAAAAAAGAAAGGCCTGGACGTAACCCGAAAACAGGAGAAGATATTCCTATTTCGGCGCGTCGAGTGGTCACTTTTAGACCGGGTCAGAAATTAAAGACCCGTGTCGAAGTAGGCACCAGTAAAGCAAAATAAAAAAAGGCAGCGTAAGCTGCCTTTTTCTTTTATGGCTATTGCGAAACTAAAATCCTCGCGGGGATACAAATTGACCGCTTTGAATGCTGTCGTATGTTTGCTGTGCCAGTGCCTCCAAACTGTCTAAACTTTTACCTGTGGCTGTTAATTGGTGCTCAATTGGTAAAATATCAATATTTTTTATGCCAGATAACTGAGCGACGCGGGCAAAGGTATATGCGTGTTTATATTTTTCGTGCTTGTTAAATAAACTCACTAGCGTCATATACACTTCAGGGTTTGGAATTTGATCTGCTTCATTGAGTTCCAACGTTTTGTAGAGTAAATCAATGGTTTTTTCTTCATCAAACTTAATGTAGTAAGATGCTAAGAAAAATTGCATCTGTGCATCTTGCGTTACACTTGGATCATCTTCAAGTGCTAAAAGTTTAGTCAATGCAGACTGATCATTATTGCGAGACCAATGATAATAAAGTAACCCAGGGTGATTAGTGCCTTTGGTATCTTGATAAATTCGTGTCATCTCTTTAATGCTTGTTAAATGACCTTCAACACGTGACGTCGTTTTTTCTTTTAGTTTGATGTGTTCAATTTTTGCTGCAAGTGATACACACTGACTATACTCTTCAAAGCCTTGTAACAGGGCGTACTTGTTTTCTTCTGTAGGCTGCTTATATTCATGGTATCGTGCCATGATTACATCAGCACGTTGTTTTTTACAGTGGCTGTCTTTATTTAAATCGTTACATAACCCTGGAGTTTCTTTACACACCTTTGCTTGCGTAAGCGGCTCTTCACAGCCGGTTAGTGCTAATAAACTCAATAATACACTTGCTCTGAGCAACATCCCTTAACCCCATAGTAATATCTTGTTATTTATTCTAACCCAATGAATTGATCTGTAACAGTGGAGAATAATGTGAGTTTAAATTAGAATAGCCCTGCCCATACTAGCGAGTTGCTCTCACATGCATAATTCGCATTATGGTTATCCGTTCAAAAATTGTTTAATTAGGTAAAAAACATGACCTCATCTCACGAGTTAGAATATACAAATAGCTGGCAAGAACGCCAAGATTACGCTGAAAGCATGCAACCGATTATTGGTAAACTTTACCGTAGTCGTGGTGTTGAAATTGCCGTTTATGGTCGTCCGCTTGTTAATGCAAGCACCATTGATATCATTAAATCTCATAAAACAGTGGCACAATTCGAAGGCACTAAACTGCGTTTACGTGAAAGCTTCCCGTTTTTAGAAGCTATCAGCAAAATGGATTTAAACTCAGCACGCATTGATATTGGTAAACTTGCCTATGGTTATTTATTTAACGATGCTGCTAAAGGCCGTTCAGTTGAAGAATACTTAAATGATGAGCTAGCTGAAATCATTAACTCAAAAGCAAAAGAGCCGCGTGATGTTGTATTATATGGCTTTGGCCGTATTGGTCGTTTATTAGCGCGTTTGCTAATCGAAAAATCAGGCCCGTATGCTGACTTACGTTTACGTGCAATTGTTGTGCGTGGCGGTAAAGAGGGTGACCTTGAAAAACGTGCAAGCCTTTTACGTCGTGATTCAATTCATGGACCATTCAATGGCTCTATCACCATTGATAAAGAGCGTAATGCAATTAAAGCAAATGGTAGCTACATCCAAGTTATCTATGCTAACTCGCCAAGTGAAGTGGATTACACCGCTTACGGTATTGAAAATGCATTAGTTGTTGATAACACGGGTATCTGGAAAGATGAAGCAGGCCTTGGTCAACACCTAGAGTCAAAAGGTGCTGCAAAAGTATTATTAACAGCCCCTGCAAAAGGTAATATCAAAAATATCGTTTATGGTGTAAATAACCAAGATATTTTACCTGAAGATAAAATTGTGTGTGCGGCAAGCTGTACAACAAACGCAATTACACCAACACTTAAAGCATTAAACGATAAGTTTGGTATTAACAACGGTCATGTTGAAACGGTGCATTCTTATACCAATGACCAAAACTTGATTGATAACTACCATAAAGCTGAGCGTCGTGGCCGTGCTGCGGCACTTAACATGGTAATTACCGAAACGGGTGCTGCGAAAGCAGTATCAAAAGCGCTACCAGAACTTGAAGGTAAGCTGACAGGTAATGCTATCCGTGTTCCGACGCCAAATGTATCTTTAGCCATTTTGAACCTTAACTTAGCAAAAGACACATCAGTAGAAGAGTTAAACTCTTTCTTACGTGATGCTGCACTGCATTCTGATTTACGTGATCAAATTGATTACACCGCCTCTACAGAAATCGTATCAACTGACTTAGTCGGCAGTCGTTACGCTGGTGTTGTTGATTCACAAGCAACGATTGTTGATGGCAACCGTGTTGTACTTTATGTTTGGTACGATAATGAATTTGGCTACAGCTGTCAGGTTGTGCGTTGTATGCGTGATATGGCTGAGGTTTCATTCCCAAGCTTGCCACGTTAATCTGTAATAGCTATAAATATTTACAAAAAGCCAGCGAATGCTGGCTTTTTTAATCGTGAACTTTTTCCAAAGCTTTAAGCGTGTGGTAGGGTAACTTTACTCAGCTACATTTTACTAACAAAGCATCCTTTCATTGGGGTGTTGTTTAATTTCTAACTGACAAGCGACTGACTGTTAGGAGTTACTTTTAACCTAAAGGTTTATTTTAGATGAAAATCACCAGTAATTTTGACAGTGGTAATATCAATGTTATTGAAGCCACTGATCCATTAAATATACAGCTTGAGATCAACAAAGATCACCAGTCTGACTTTTTCCAATGGTTTCACTTCCGTCTCGAGACCACACCTTTTCAAAATCATAAGCTACACATCAACAACCTTGAAAACTCAGCGTACCCAGATGGCTGGGTAGGTTATCATGCAGTTGCATCTTATGACCGTCAAACTTGGTTTCGTGTACCGTCAAGCTACGAAGAGGGCACATTAAGCTTTGAGATTGAGCCTGAGTGCGGCACAGTCTATTTTGCATACTTTGCACCTTACAGCTATGAGCGTCATCTAGACTTAATTACATGGGCACAAAGTCAAGAAGCATGTCAGCTAGAAACCTTAGGTGAAACACTCGACGGCCGTGATATGAGTGTATTACGCGTAGGTGGTGATAGCGATGAGAACAAAAAAACAATTTGGATCACCGCACGTCAACACCCGGGCGAAACCATGGCTGAATGGTTTGTTGAAGGTGTATTACATAAGCTTCTCGATGACGAAGACCCACATGCAGCGGCGTTACTTTCAAAAGCGGTATTCTATATAGTGCCTAACATGAATCCAGATGGCAGTGCTCGTGGACACTTACGTACTAATGCTAAAGGGGTTAACTTAAATCGTGAATGGCAAACACCAAGCATGGAAAATAGCCCTGAAGTGTACTTAGTGCTTAATAAAATGCGTGAGACGGGCTTAGACATGCATTTAGATATCCACGGTGATGAAGCTATCCCGTATAACTTCTTTGCTGGTAGCGAAGGTATCCCATGTTATGACGAACGCTTAAAAGGTTTAGAAGATAGCTTTAAAGCAGCAATGCATATCGTAACACCTGAATTTCAGGATGTTCATGGCTATGACAAAGACGAACCAGGGCAAGCTAACTTAACCGTTGGCTCCTCTGCGGTTGCACAAGAGTTTAATGCACTTGCTTACACCGTTGAAATGCCATTTAAAGATAATGATGGCTTACCGGATCCAGATTATGGCTGGTCTGATCGTCGCTCTTATCAGTTTGGTCAAGACACATTAGCAGCAATTGTTAATGTGGTTGATAAGCTTAGATAATCACTAAGTAATGGGCATTAGCTAAGGGTGATGCCCATCACAATATGAGCGATAACTTTATTATAAATTCAGCAGGAAACTCTTTAGTTGTTTAAATATAAAACAAAAAATTAAATAAGATTTTATAAAATTTGTGCGGACAGTTGAATAAATTAGTAATTATGAAAATTAAGTGTTAACTAAAGCGGTTGGTTTAAGTTAATATGAAAAAGCTGAAAGTTAATTAAGCTTTCTTATTTATTACGTATGTCGCGCATTCTGAGTAACTAAACAGAGTCTCGTAACTAAAAATAAAAAATATAATTATAGAGGATATCCATGGAAGCTTTTGTAAGTGCCGTTAATGACGTAGTTTGGAGTAGCGCACTCATTTACTTATGTCTAGGCGCAGGTCTATTTTATTCAATTCTAACTCGCTTTGCGCAAGTTAGACACTTTAAAGAAATGTGTAAACTATTACTCACTTCTAATCGTTCAACTACGGGTATTTCATCTTTTCAAGCGTTAGCTGTTTCGTTATCTGGCCGTGTAGGTGTAGGTAACATTGCCGGTGTGGCTGCTGCTATTGGCTTTGGTGGTCCAGGTGCCATTTTTTGGATGTGGATTGTTGCCTTTTTAGGTGCCAGTACTGCTTATGCAGAGTCTACATTAGGACAAATTTATAAAACAGAAGAAGACGGCCAATATCGTGGTGGCCCAGCTTATTATTTTGACCGTTGTCTAGAGCAAAAGTGGTTAGGTATTTTATTTGCTGTTTCTGCAATCATTGCCTGTGGAGTATTTCTACCTGGTGTTCAAGCCAATGCCGTTGGTAACGCGTTTACCCAAGTATTTGGTAATGGTGAAATGGTAACAACGAGTTTTGGTGAAGTTGGTACGTTTAAGCTTGTAGCACTAGCCATTATTTTAATTGTGTTAGCCTTTATTATTTTTGGCGGCATTAAGCGTATTGCAAACTTTACCCAAATAGTTGTGCCATTTATGGCGCTTGGTTACATTGTATTAGCGTTGATCGTTGTATTTTTAAACGTGGATAAAGTACCGGGTATTTTCTCATTAATTCTTACGGATGCATTCACCGCGCAAGCTGGTTTTGGTGCTGCGATAGGTTGGGGTGTTAAACGTGGTATTTATTCTAACGAAGCCGGCCAAGGTACAGGTCCACATGCAGCCGCTGCTGCAGAAGTTGATCACCCAGCACAGCAAGGCTTAGTACAAGCATTTTCAGTGTATGTTGATACTATATTTGTATGTACGGCTACCGCGTTCATGATATTAATCACTAAACAATATAATATTG
This sequence comes from Pseudoalteromonas mucoides, assembly GCF_049257175.1. Lineage (NCBI taxonomy): Bacteria > Pseudomonadati > Pseudomonadota > Gammaproteobacteria > Alteromonadales > Pseudoalteromonadaceae > Pseudoalteromonas > Pseudoalteromonas mucoides. The sequence goes on along the minus strand of NZ_JBMMUC010000009.1, from coordinate 24,787 downwards.
TTGGTGAATTACCTGCGGGGCAATTTATTGTACAAAATGTTGATGCTGCAACTGAAGTTGGCTCAGCTGCATTTACGCAAATGGCTTTATTTAGTGTATTTGGTGGTTTTGGTGAAGCTTTTGTTGGTGTCGCTTTATTCTTCTTCGCATTTACAACGATACTTGCGTACTACTACATAGCAGAAACCAATGTGGCTTACTTAAATCGCTACTTTAAAGGCAGTATCCCACTTTTAATCGTGAAGTTGGTTATTATGTTTATGGTGGCATACGGCATGGTTAATAACTCCGGCTACATCTGGAGCATTGGCGATATCGGTGTGGGCCTAATGGCGTGGATCAACATTGTTGGTATATTGGCTATTTTCTTTGTTGCAAAGCCTGCTTTGAACTGTTTGCGCGATTACGAAGAACAAAAGAAAGCGGGCGGAGAAATCACATTTGACCCTATTAAATTAGGCATTAAAAATGCGACTTTCTGGGAAAAACGCTTAGAACAAAAGAGAAAAGAAAAAAGCAATCTAGCAGACTAACGCATTTAATTTGTTGATATCGCTGTGCAGCTTGCATTTTTTTCGAATCTTCACAATTGAGTGAAATTCAAAAAAGACATCGACCAATAAAACACGTACAATAAAGAGCGCCGCAAGGCGCTTTTTTTATGCGAAGTATGGAGAGATGTATGGCGATTGTTAGTTGTCCTAATTGTAATAAGTCGATATCAGATAAACATAAGCAGTGCCCTCACTGTGAAAATAATGTGGCAGAGCTTAACGACGAGCAACGCCAGCAATTAGCGCGTGAAAAACGCATTCAAAAACAGCAAATGTTTATGAACCACTCCTTTTTCGCATTATTTATATTCTTAGGTGGTTTCTTCTGCTTATATTTCTTACAGCCAGAGCCAAAAAGCGCCAATTGGTACGCATGTACTGCTGCGATTGGCATTGGTTGTATTTGGTATTTAATTAACCGCGTTATTTTAGTAACACTCAAGAAGAAAAAATGACATGAACATCGACAATCTTGTAAATAGCATTACCCCTGAATTATTTGAACGCTTGCAGTATGGCGCTGCAACAGGAAAATGGCCTGATGGCACAGTATTAAGTGATGAGCAAAAAGAACAAACCGTACAGCTGGTTATGCTTTATCAAGCTAAAGTAGCCCAGTCTAACGAGCAATTTACCATTGGCTCAAATGGCGAAATGGTACAAAAAACTAAAGCACAACTACAAAAAGAATTCACCGCAGATAACGAAATAGCAAGGTTTAGTGAACATGATCTTTAAACACCTTTTTACCCCTAAATGGAAGCATCCAAAACTACACATCCGTTTAGCAGCGATAGAACAGCTAGATGCCCAACGTGATGCGACTATTCTGAACACCCTTGCTTTAGATGACACATCTGCTGAAATTCGTAAGAAAGCACTTAATAAAGTAGATAATTTAGTACTTTGGTGGAAAGCATATAAGCAAGATCAAAGTTTAAAAGATTTAGCTGAACAGCATATTTCTAATGCAGTTTTAAATAATGAACAATCACTTACCAGTGATATAAAGAATGAATACATTGAACGTTTTGCGCCGGTTAAAACTTTAGAAAAGCTCGCTTTTGCTGAAAAAGAGCTACAAGTAAGAGTTAAACTACTAAAGCGTTTAGCGAACCCTAAATTAACCGAAAAGGCGTTTAAAGAAGGCGCTGTTGAACTACAGCAGCAGCTAGTTGAATTAGTTATAAATCAACAATTAGCTAAAAATTTAGTAAAGCATGCTCAGGGTGAAGCTAAAACAGCCTTACAAACACATTTAGAAAATGAACGTTTAGCTGTCGAAATGCCAGTGCAAGTACACAATGAAACACGTGTTATTTTAGCCAAGCTCAATGCATTACGTGACAAACAAGATTATGAACAGGTAAATCAGCAAAACCAACTATTAGTCGCCCAGTGGCAAGCAATAGAACTAAAGTGGCTAAATGCAGAGCAAGTAGCTGTTTTAGACGAAAAGTACCAATCAATCACGGCAAAATTAGATGCGCATTTAGCGCAGCTTAATGCGCAGTATGAGCAGCAGCAAGCTCTATTAATACAAAAGCAACACGAAGTGTTAGCGCTGGCTAACCTCGAAGCTTTAAGTGAAGAAATTGAGAATGCATTACAGCTTGGTTTAGAAACTCCAGAGCAAATACAACAAGACTGGTTAGATGCAAAAGTTGAACAAGCGCAAGTTGCAATTGCGCAAAGTGAACTTGGTAATAGCGAACAAAAAACACAAGTAGTAGGTAAACTGACTCAGTTGTTTAAGCAAGTTGCGCAATTACCACAATTAACTCAAGCAATTAGTGACTTTAAACTTGCATTTGACGTGTTAAATACAGTTCCTACCGAAGTTGATAAGAGTACATTTGACCAAGTAAATAGTGATTTTAATAACGCATTAAAAGCAGCAAATACGCCTTTAAAGCAATTACCAGTGTCATTGCAAGGCCCTTTTAAAGCGCAATTAAAGGCGAAGAAACAAGCTTGGCAAGAAGCCGTCGCGCCGTTGAGCACGCAACTGACAAAAAGTCAGCAACAGGCGAGCCGTAAAGGCCGTGATGTTAAACGCTTAATTGAACAAGGGCGCTTTAATGTTGCTTTTGGTGTGTTTAAAGGCTTTATTGAGCTGTATGACACACTCACTCCTGTTTACGCTCAGCAATTAGATAAACTTAAAGATGAACTTGAGCAGCAACTTGCCGATGCGCGTGATTGGCAAAAATACGCATCTGCACCTAAACGTGAAGAGTTACTGGCAGAGATCACAGCGCAGCTTGAGCAACCATGTACAGATGCTAAAGTACGTGCTAACGAAGTGAAAACATTACGTCGTCGTTGGAATGAGCTTGGCCGTTTAGACACAGAGCAAGAGCAGCTTCAAGGCAAAGAGTTTGATGAAAAAATTGAACTATTGTTTGCACCATGTCGTGAGCATTTTGCGCAATTAGAGCAACAACGTGAGCAAATTAAGCAACAGCGTGAAGCAGTCATTGCGCAAATGCAGGCACTTGCACAAACAGATACCAGCATTGATGGGTTTGAGTGGAAAGACTATGAAAGCCAGTACAACCGCATAAACAAGGCATGGCGCAACGCTGGTAATGTTGAGCCTAAAGTATATCGAGCATTACAAGAGCAGTATAAACCGCATCAACAAGCTGTATTTAATGCACTTAATGCGTTTCATAAAGCAAATAGCGCAGCTAAAAATGCCTTAGTAGAGCAAGCACAGCAACTTAGCCAATCAGACGATTTAGCCAGCGCGTGTCAGCAGCTCAAAGAGCTACAGCAACAGTGGCAAAAAGTGGGGTTTGCAGGTGTTAAAGCTGAAAATGCGCTGTGGCAAAAGTTTCGTCAATTTAACGACCTAACCTTCGCTAAGCGCAGTGAAGAGTTCGCTCAACATAAAGAACAACAAGATGCCGACAATGCAATAATTGCACAGCAATTAGCTGAACTTGAAGATGCCCTTGGAGCGGTAAATCAAAAAGCGCAGTTGCTTGATTTAAAAACAAAAGTCACGGCATTGCCTAATGCAAAAGAACTGGCAAATAGAGTGAGCACATTGCTTAGCAATATTGATGCTAAGTTAGCCCGGTTGACAGAGCAAGCTGCAAAAGCTGATTTTGCCGCTTTGTTTAGCGCCCTAGAGAACCAACAGCCGATCCCTGCACAATGGCAAGGTAATGCTAGCACGCCACTTTCGGTTGCACAGTTACTTATCCGCATGGAAATTTTAGCTAACGTTACAAGCCCAGCAGGCAGTGAACGTATGGCTGAGCAAGTTGCCATGTTGGATGATAAGCACCGCGGTGAGCAAGCTGACTTACATTTTTATCTAAAACAATTATTAGCGCTCAGTGGGGGTTCAGTTGATACTGACACACTAACACGCTTAAAAACGGTTTTCAGTGTTTAGTAAATAAATACGTTACACAATAATAAAGCCGCATTTTGCGGCTTTATTTTTAAAGGAAGTTTCATGAAGTATATTTTATTAATTGGCTGCTTATTTTTGTCAGCATGTAATACCACCAATGGTGTGTCTGTTTATTCATTTACAAACAGTGAAATAGAGTCTGTTCTTAACCAGCAATTACCAAAGCTGAGTGAACAAGTTAAGTTAATGGGGTTACCGGTACAATTTGATGTCAACGACCTTAGTGTGAATGTAGGCCCTGACAACCGTGATGTAGTGGTGCTGGGTGCTGATTCAAGTGCAATTATTAATGCCTTTGCTATTAAATACCCTGTGCGGCTGAAGCTACAGATAGAAGGTGCGCCATTTTATGACAGCGAGAAAAAGGCCGTATTTTTACGTAATGTAAAGTTACTGGATTCATCAATCGACGCAGGTGGCTTTAAAGGAAATTTAGGTGTACTTGATGATGAAGCAATGAAAGTTATTAATGGCTTTTTAGCGGTCAATCCTGTGTATACGCTTAATATGAATGACCCAAAAGTGGCATTATTAAGTAAACTGCCATTAGATATGAAAGTTGAGCAAGGTGCGATAAAACTCGTGCCGAGTATATAATAGGTGCAAGTTAAGTAGACAGACCTAAAACGCATATTGACAAAAAAGCCCTGATGTTCAGGGCTTTTTGATTCCAGGGGGGAATTTGCTAAGGGCTAAACTAATTCACATCTGCGTAAAAACAACCAAAACCGGGCAGGGTTAACGTGTTATCTGTTACAGTGCCAGTGTGATGAGCAAGCTCCTCATGAGTGTTAACTATTGTATTTCTCATTGTAAGAGATGCATTACTGCCAGCTAAGTTGAATACACATAGCATTGTTTTATTTTCAAAGCGACGATAGAAGGCAAGTAACGGCTCAGCTGTATCGATAAACTCAATGTCACCTTCAACTAATACAGCTTGGTTTTTTCGCCATGCCATAAATTCACGAAAAGCATTTAAAATAGAGTCGGAATTAGCATCTTGTTCATCTACTGCTTGCTTCTTATGATTCGCATCAACAGGCAACCAAGGTTTCGCATGAGAAAACCCAGCTTGTTCGCAGTTATCATTATGCCAAGGCATCGGAGTTCGACAGCCATCACGGCCTTTAAAGTTTGGCCAGAAGGTAATGCCGTATGGGTCTTGTAAGTCTTCAAATGCAACGTTTGCTTCACCAAGTCCTAGTTCTTCACCTTGATACATACAAACACTGCCACGTAGTGAAGCTAATAGGGCACTGAGCATCTTACATTGCGCTGGATTAATACTGCTATCACTGCTCCAGCGGCTCGCAACACGTTCCACATCATGATTACTGAACGCCCAGCATGGCCAGCCTTCAGTCATTCTATTCTCTAATGTTTCAACTGTTGTACGAATGTATTCGCTACTGTAGTCATTTGTAAGAAGCTCAAAGCTGTAACCCATGTGCAGCTTATCACCACCTGAAGTGTATTCAGCCATTGTAGCGAGTGAGTCTTCTGATGATATTTCACCTAATGATACCGTGCCTGGGTATTTGTTGAGTAAGGCACGAATATCCTGCATGAAGCTGATATTTTCAGGCTGCGTGTTATTGTAGTGATGATATTGAAACGCATACGGGTTATCTTCACTAAAGCCGCGACCTTGGCGTTTTTCAGGCGGCTTAGCAGGGTTGTCACGCAGCTGTGCATCGTGATAACAAAAGTTAATTGCATCCAATCTAAAGCCATCTACCCCTTTTTTAAGCCAAAACTCCACGTTATCCAAAACCGCTTTACGAACATCTGGGTTATGAAAGTTTAGATCAGGTTGCTCAGTTAAAAAATTATGTAGGTAGTATTGGCCACGACGCGGCTCCCATTGCCAAGCAGGCCCACCAAAAATACTTAACCAATTATTTGGTTGTGTACCATCTGGTTTTGAGTCTGCCCATACGTACCAGTCAGATTTATCATTGGTTTTATCTTCACGGCTGTCTAAAAACCATTGATGTTGGTCTGACGTATGACTTAATACTTGGTCAATAATAATTTTAATATCACGCTGGTGAGCTTGAGCAATTAAATCATCAAAGTCATTTAAGTCACCAAACAATGGGTCAATATCACGATAATCACTGATATCATAGCCAAAGTCTTTCATAGGGGACTTAAAAAATGGTGAGATCCAAATAGCATCAACACCAAGACTTTTAATATAGTCAATTCGAGAGATGATCCCTTTTAAATCACCAATTCCATCGCCATTGGTATCTTGAAAACTGCGCGGGTAAACTTGATAAATAACCGCACCTTTATACCATTGCTGCTGAGCCATGTTTTTCTCCATCGTGACAATGCTGCTTCACCACATTAGTCGTAGTGATTACGTCAATCTTATATGTGGCTACTACTTCGCCACGTTATTTTTTAAAAAGCATACGTGAAGGCTACAAGACTGTAAAAAGCCTGCATACGTATGCATGATAAATAGATTTCAAAAGCTATAGATACAGCACAGCAAATTGCGCTTTAACAACACAATATCCTCTCATCATAAAACCTTACCAATTACAGCTTAATAAAAATTAACATTCTACTCCGTTCATTTTGGTGCGATTTTAAAAGGGTTTGCGAGTTGTTGGTGCACGCTCATAATGGTCTTACCAATTTTCTATTGTAAAAAGTAACAATTTTTAGTGCGCTATATTATCAAGTTTGTTTGAAATTAAATGCTTAGAGGTTAAAAGAGTGAAAATACACTAAGTGTGGTTGGCGAAATTAATTTACTGATTAGTTGCACTATAACTGTTGTTGTTTATCCTTATAAAAACAAGGTGTTGCCACTTGGTTTGTGAAAACTTTGTTAAATAGATTGTTTTTGCACTAGCCTGAATACGTATGCATAAAGTTGTTAATAAAATAAAGCCAGCGTTAATATTCATCCTGACAACAAAATCAGCTAACGAATAACATCGCTTCTATCACAAGCACGTTATTACGGTAGTAATACAAAATATGGGTAACGGGAAAACATCATGTCTATGTTCAAACCAAGTATATTAACAATTGCACTTGCAACAGCAGGTATTAGCAGTTTCGCTTCATACGCACAACAAGAACAACCAACAGCAAAGAGTGACGTTGAAGTCATCGAAGTTAAAGGTTTTCGTGGCAGCGTAGTAGAGTCAATCAATACAAAGCGTTTTTCATCAGAAGTGGTTGAATCTATCTCTGCAGAAGATATCGGTAAACTTCCAGATACATCTATTGCTGAATCAATTGCTCGTTTACCAGGTCTAACAGCACAACGCCTTGATGGCCGCGCAAGCCGAGTGAGTGTTCGTGGCTTTAGCGAAAATGAAAGTGCAACGACCTTTAATGGTCGTGAGCAAGTATCAATTGGTGATAACCGTGGTGTTGAGTTCGACCTTTACCCATCAGAAATAATGAGCGGTGTTACCGTATATAAAACACCAAGCGCTAGCCTCGACGCTGAGGGTATTGCGGGTGTTATCGACATGCAAACTGTAAAACCGTTAAGTAAAGGTGAGCGTGTGATCATGTTTAATGGTCAATTAGAGCAGTCAGGCTTTGATAAGCTCAACCCTGATGGCGATGATCAAGGTTTCCGTGGCACGGTTTCGTACATTGACCAGTTTGCAGATGACACGATTGGTGTCGCATTTGCCTACAACACCATGAGCTCACCTAATCAAGAAAAGCGTTGGAACTCTTGGGGGTATCCTGAATTCGAGGTTGATGGACAAAATTATTCAATCTTAGGTGGTGCAAAACCATTCGTGCGTTCATCAACCCTTGAGCGTGATTCCGCAATGCTAGTAGTTGAAGCCGCACCAACAGATCGCTTAAGTATGACATTTGATGCCTTATATGTGGATTTTTCAGATGAAAAAATTCTACGAGGTATCGAAGTACCATTTGCTTGGGGACAAGGCTCAATTTCGGCTGATTCAGCCACTGTAGACCCTGAAACAGGATTTATCACCAGTGCTGTAACGCAAGGTCAACGTGTAGTAGTTCGTAACGATGTTGAAGAACGAGATGCTGAACTAACGCAGTTTGGCTTTAATACTAAATATGATATTGACGACTCATGGTCGGTAGAGTTTGATGCGAGCTTGTCTGAAGTTGAGCGAAAGGATTGGAGCTTACAAAGTTACTCTGGCACCGGCCGTGGTGATGCAAATGGTATTGCTGACAACATTGGTTATTCACTTGATGGTGGTAACACAGGCGCACAATTTAGCCACGAGCTTGATTATAGTGATTATAATCTGATTCAGTTAGGCGGCCCTTTATCTTGGGGGACTAGCGCGGCGCTTAATGATAAATACGGTTTGTCAGGTACATCTTATCAAGATACAGCCCAAGATGGCTTTATCAATGCCCCTGAGGTTAACGATGAACTGCATACTTTAAAGCTAGCGGCAAGTAAGCTATTAGAAAATGATTACTTAAGCAAAGTTAGTTTTGGTATGTCATATCGCGACCGCGAGAAGAGCAAAAAGTCTGAGGGATATTACTTAACATTAAGTGACTTCTCATTAGATAATCCAGGTACGCTTGTTGTGCCAGAGCAATATCGTCTCGGAATTGCTAGTTTAGATTTTATCGGCATGGGGGATATAATTGCCTATGATACCCGTGCACTGGTAGATGATGGGTATTATGGCTCAATCCAAGAAAGTTTAACGGATATAAAACACACGACGCAATCATACACAGTGCAAGAAAAAGTCACTGCCTTTTTTGTACAAGCAGATATTAATGCCGAAGTAGGTGAACTACCGCTTACAGGTAACTTTGGTGTTCGTTATGTGAGAACTGAGCAATCTTCGCAAGGTTTTGCGGCAGTGCCTAATAATGATACGGGTCTGGTTGAGGCTGTTCCTAATAATGTGTCACATGATTATAGTCATGTTTTACCAAGCATTAATTTATCTTTGGCGCTTGATGAAGATCAAACAATCCGTTTCGGTGCAGCAAAAACCATCTCACGAGCTCGCTTAGATGAGATGAATGCTTCAGTTAATGCGAGCTACAACTCTGAACGCCCGGATGAAAACGGCAACTATTGGTCAGTATCTGGTGGTAACCCTTCACTTGAGCCAAAAGAAGCAACGGGTTTTGACTTTACTTATGAAAACTACTTTAGTGCAGAAGGTTACTTCTCAGCGGCTATATTTTATAAAGACTTAAATCAATGGATATTTGATGGTGTATACGAAGTTGATATGTCAGGAGTGGCTGATCCTTCAACGGGAGAGGTACCTGAGAATAGTAGCGGTACTGCATCTGGTAAAGTGAATGGTGGTGGTGGAGACCTTTGGGGTTATGAATTGTCTCTTGCTCTACCGTTTAACGTTTTTAGCGACTCATTAGAAGGGTTTGGTTTAATTGCCAGCCATACTGGGATTGAACAAGATGTTGAAGATCAAAATGGTAACGAGTACGAGCTACCTGGTCTGTCGGATAAAATAGAAAGCTTAACTTTTTATTATGAAAACTATGGCTTCCAAGCGCGTACCAGCATGCGTAAACGCAGCGACTTTAAAGGTGATATTTACAACGCAGGTTATGAAACTCAGCAAGTGAATATCTTAGGTGAAACAATTTGGGACGTACAAGTTGGCTACGATTTTGGCGAAGCAGGTGTTGAGAGCTTAGATGGCTTAAATGTGACATTCCAAGTTCAAAATATCACTGAAGAACCATTTACAACATTAAGTGGTGATAATGCCTTGCAAGTTCGTGATTACCAAGATTATGGACGTAACTTTATTCTAGGTTTCAGCTACAAGCTTTAACTAAAATTTAGTTAAGATATTTGGCCCTTGTGAATTGTTTTACAAGGGCTTTTTTATATCGACTACACTTAAGTAAAAGCAAGTGGAGCAGGGGCTATGCAGAATAAACAAATAAAAAACGTGGTAATAGCGGGCGGTGGCACGGCTGGATGGATAACCGCAGCACTACTTAATAAAGTGCTCGGCAAGGTTGTTAACATTACCCTTGTTGAGTCAGATCAAATAGGTACTGTAGGCGTAGGTGAGGCGAGTATTCCGCCGATACTTCATCTTAATGCGGCATTAGGTATACCAGAGAACGAGTTTATTAAAGCAACCCAAGCGACGATTAAATTGGGGATCGAGTTTGAAAACTGGCAAAAGCAAAATCATAAATATATGCACGCCTTTGGCGATATTGGCAAAGATTTTCCATTTTGTGAATTTTACCATTTTTGGTTAAGGGCCAAGCAACAAGGTACAGCGTCAGACTTTTGGGACTTTTCCCTCAATTACCAAGCTGCCAAACAGCATAAGTTTGCCCACTTAACGCATATACCAAACACACAGCTTACAGGCTTAAACTATGCTTACCATTTTGATGCCACCCTATATGGCGAATTTTTAAAAGAGCTTACAATTTCGCGCGGCGTTAAACGTATTGAAGGTAAAATAGCCACCGTAAAACAATGTGAAGAGAGCGGTTTTGTTCGCGCCTTAGCGCTTGATGATGGGCAGTCAATATCCGGTGACCTATTTATTGATTGTACTGGGTTACGTGCCTTGTTAATTGAGCAAACCCTCAATACCGGTTTTGAAGATTGGTCGCATTGGTTAGCGTGTGATAGTGCAATTGCAGTACAAACTAAAAGCGCAGCTGATCCCGTTCCTTACACACGCTCAATTGCCCACAATGCGGGTTGGCAATGGCAAATACCACTTCAGCACCGGGTTGGTAATGGCTTGGTGTTTTCAAGCCGCCATATGACGGATGAACAAGCTAAACAACAGTTATTAGCTAATCTACCCGGCGAGCCTATCACTGAGCCGAGAGTTATTCGTTTTAAAACGGGGCGTCGCCGTAAACAGTGGCATAAAAATGTGGTATCGGTGGGGTTATCGAGTGGCTTTTTAGAACCATTAGAGTCAACCAGTATTCATTTAATTCAAACGGCAGCTATTCGGCTAATTAAGCTTTTCCCGCATAACGGAATTGATGAAACCTTGGTTGATACCTTCAACCAACAAAGCCAAACAGAATTTGAGCGCATACGAGATTTTATCATTTTGCATTACAAATTAACCGAACGCACTGACAGTGCATTTTGGCGTCAATGTAAGCAAATGAGTATTCCAGACACTCTGCAAAAGAAAATCGAGCTTTTTAAAGCCACAGGCAAAATTATACGTCAAGACGACGAGCTATTTGCCGAAGTTGCGTGGCAACAAGTCATGATAGGACAAGGCCTTATTGCCGAAGATTTTCACCCTTTAGCCAATGCCCTCAACGACGAGCAATTAGCAGAGCTATTTACAAATTTAAAAACCTTAATTGACGGTACAGTAAACCAATTGCCGACCCATAATGAATTTTTACACAGGATGAAAAACAATTAAAATGAACAAACTCATTCACACACTTTTAGCCAGCTCATTATTAACGACTTGTCTAGCCACAGCGTTAACAGCTAATGCAATGACTGTATCACCACAAAATTGGTGGGTGGGCATGCAAAACGGCTCATTGCAAATCATGTTGCATGAAACTGAGGTTGCAAAACAGCAGTGGCAAATGGTGCCATACTCAGGCGTTGAGCTAAAAAGTATTACCAAAACTGATAATGTAAATTACGCCTTTATAAACCTTGATATTAGCCCAAGTGCCAAGCCGGGCATGTTACTCTTTAAAAGCCAAACGGGTGAACAGTTTGAATACCCACTACTTGCACGCGATAAGCAAAGTGCAGAGCGCCAAGGCTTTGATAGTGGCGATACCATTTATTTAATTAACCCTGACCGTTTTGCCAATGGCGATAGCAGTAACGACTCGGTACGCGGTATGTCGGAGGCTGCAAACCCAAGTGAGCGAGGGGGGCGTCATGGTGGCGATATTCAAGGTATTATCAATGCATTACCCTACCTAGATGAATTAGGTGTCACGCAGTTATGGTTGACTCCACCGCTTGAAAACAACATGCCAAGCTACTCATACCATGGTTATGCCATAACAGACTTTTACAACATAGACTCACGTATGGGCTCAAATGAACTTTACCGTGAGTTATCATCTATTGCTAAGCAACACGGCATCGGCTTGGTAATGGACTTAGTACTGAATCATTTTGGCTCAGAGCATGTGTGGATGAAAGATAAACCCACCGCTGACTGGATAAATTTTAATGGTGATTTTGCAAACGGTAAAAATGCCACAAGCCACGCGCGGCAAACAATTCAAGACCCGCATGCCAGTGAGTTTGATAAACGCCAGTTTAGTGATGGCTGGTTTGTCTCAACCATGCCTGATCTAAATCAGCGTCAGCCTTTATTAGCTACTTACCTTATCCAAAATGCGATTTGGTGGATTGAATACGCCGACTTAAGCGGTATTCGCGTTGACACTTATTCATATTCAGACAAGGCATTCTTAGCCGATTGGACCAAAGCGATTATGACTGAGTACCCCGCATTTAATATTGTGGGCGAAGAGTGGACTTCAAACCCTGCGATTGCTTCGTACTGGCAAGCTGGAAAAATAAATAGCGATGGCTATACGTCAAGCCTGCCAAGTGTAATGGACTTTTCATTGCAAGAATCGCTCATTCAAGCACTTAATGAAGACGAAAGCTGGAATACAGGTTGGGTCAAAGTGTATGAGTCTTTGGCGAATGATTTTTTATACCCAAACCCAGATAACTTACTCGTGTTTGCAGATAACCACGATATGAGTCGCGTTTATACAGAGCTTGAACAAGACCTAGCAAAAACCAAAATGGCGATGACCATGTTGCTTACCACGCGTGGTATTGCCCAAATGTATTATGGCACTGAGGTGCTATTAGATAACACGGGCAGTAACGACCATGGTGATATACGTATTGATTTTCCCGGTGGCTTTGCAGGACAAAAAACGAACGCGTTTACAGGCCAAGGCCTAAACGCTGATCAAGTAGATATGCAGCAAACCATAACAACACTGCTTAACTTTAGAAAAAACAGCCCCGCGATTGCAAAAGGAAAGCTGACACACTTTAGCCCAAAAGAGGGGGTGTATAGCTACGCCCGTGTTAGCGAACAACAAACTGTGTTGGTGTTTTTAAATAAAAATACCACAGCTAAAACGTGGTCGTTAGATTACATGCGTGAAGTTATAGGCAACCATAAAAGTGCAACCGGCTTATTCAACAAGCAAAAAGTGAAACTAACCAAACCGCTCACCTTACCTGCGATGAGCGCCGTTGTATTGGTGATTGAATAACGTGAATACGTATGCAAATACTGTCAGTCATCGGCAGTTCACATTAATATCATAGCTATAATAAAAATGACGGTTTAATTACATCTTGTTAAACCGTCTGGATAAGTAAGAAGATTATGACAACAAACAAAACCACAATTAGCTCACTTAAGTACGGCTCGTTGCTTTTAGCTAGCAGTGTACTTTTAACTGCTTGCTCTGAGAAACCTGAGCCTAAAGCAAATGAGCAACAAGTTGCAAAGCAGCACTTTAGTGAACATTCAAAGCCAGTGGTATACCAAGTGTTTACCCGTCTGTTTGGTAATACGCAAACGGCCAATGTGCCTTGGGGCACAAAAGAGCAAAATGGTGTAGGCACATTTAGTGACTTTAATGATGCGGCTTTAGCGGGTATTAAAGAGCTTGGCACAACTCATATTTGGTATACCGGTGTGTTACATCACGCATTAGTGGGCGACTACAGCCAGTATGGAATTAGCCAAGATGACCCTGATGTTGTAAAAGGGCGTGCAGGCTCACCTTATGCGATTAAAGACTATTACGATGTAAACCCAGATTTAGCAATAAACCCTGAACGTCGATTAGAAGAGTTTTCAACATTAATAGAGCGCACTCATCAACATGGAATGAAAGTAGTTATTGATATCGTGCCAAATCATGTTGCGCGCCATTATCAATCAAGCGCAAAACCTGCTGGTGTAAAAGACTTTGGTGAACAAGATGACACCAGCGTAGAGTATGCTCGCGATAATAACTTTTATTATGTAACAGGGCAGTCGTTTCAAGTGCCAACCAGCGAAGGCTACCAAGTACTTGGTGGTAACACGCATCCATTAGCCGATAACCTATTTGATGAAACACCCGCAAAGTGGACGGGTAACGGCGCGCGTGCTGCTAAACCAGATATAAACGACTGGTACGAAACAGTTAAAGTTAACTATGGGGTGAAACCTGACGGCAGTTATGACTTTCCCACTTTACCAAGCGATTATGCCAATAAAGATTTACGTGCCCACTTTGAGTTTTGGCAAGACAAAGATTTACCTAACAGCTGGTACAAATTTAGAGACATTGCGCTGTACTGGCTTGATAAAGGCGTAGATGGCTTTCGCTATGATATGGCTGAAATGGTACCAGTGGAGTTTTGGAGTTTTTTAAACTCGTCGATTAAAATGCATAACCCAGATGCATTTTTGCTAGCCGAAGTATACAACCCAACTTTATACCGCCCTTATATTCATCAAGGGAAGATGGATTACCTCTACGACAAAGTAGGCTTTTACGACACGCTTAAAGGCGTTATGCAAGGCAAGCAAGCTGCAAACAGCATTTTTGCACCACAGCAAGCCGTTGCAGATATTGAACAACACATGCTGCACTTTTTAGAAAATCATGACGAGCAACGTATCGCAAGCCCTGACTTTGCCGGCAGTGCTGACAAAGGTAAACCAGCGCTGGTGGTATCAAACCTTATTAGCCGTGCTCCGACACTGTTATATTTTGGACAAGATGTGGGTGAAGACGGCTCTGAAGATGCAGGCTTTGGTAAACCAACCCGTACCAGTATTTTTGATTATATTGGCGTGCCAGCGCATCAAGCATGGATGAACAATGGCAAATTCGACGGTGGCGCGTTAACTGCTGAACAAAGCCAATTACGTGAATATTATAAATCAGTGATGGCACTGAGTAAGCACCCAGCAATTGTGGCCGGTGACATGCAACCACTTACGGTAATAGGCAATGAGCAGGTTGCCGCGTTTAGCCGCAATATTGGCAAGCAACAACTGTGGCTTGTGAGTAATTTTTCGAGCGTACAAACCACAGTCACCATTGAAATACCAATGACTACCTTAGTTAATGATGAACGTGGCGAGTTTAAGTTACTGGATTTACTTGAAGCAAACCAAACCGCAATGATGAATATCACCGAACAACAGGCACAAATCAGTTTAACTTTAAATGCGCTTAGCAGTGCAGTATTAACCACTGGAGCACATGATGAGAGATAACAAACCCGATTTAAGCTTTTGGCAAATATGGAATATGTGTTTTGGCTTTTTAGGTATTCAATTTGGCTTTGCGCTGCAAAACGGTAACGTGAGCCGAATATTTCAAACATTGGGTGCAAACGTTGATGACATTCCTATTTTATGGGTGGCAGCGCCGTTAACAGGCTTAATTGTGCAGCCAATCATAGGGTATTGGAGCGATAAAACCTGGGGCAAACTAGGGCGTCGTCGTCCGTTCTTTTTATACGGCGCTATTTTAACGACCTTATCACTGTTTATTATGCCTAACTCTCCTACATTATGGATAGCGGCAGGTATGCTGTGGATCATGGATGCTTCTATCAACGTAACCATGGAACCATTTCGTGCTTTAGTGGGCGATAATCTTCCAAAAAAACAGCGAGCAACGGGCTATGCCATGCAAAGCTTTTTTATTGGTGTAGGTGCGGTTGTGGCGTCAGCATTACCGTGGATGATGACCAACTGGTTTGATATTGCTAATACCGCACCACTGGGGCAAATTCCAGATTCTGTGAAGTATTCATTCTACTTTGGCGGAGTCATTTTATTAATTGCCGTTGGCTGGACGATTCTAACCACCAAAGAATATTCACCTGAGCAACTGGCTAAATTTAACGAGCAAGACCGCGCTGATGAACCACAAAATATAACCAATACAGTTAACTTTACGAAAGGCGGTATTATTTTTACTGTACTTGGTTTAGCTGTGCTTGGGCTTGTAACAGGGCTAAGTCTTGAAAAAGAGCTTTACCTACTAGCTGGTGGCTTAGTGAGCTTTGGCGTTATTCAATTTATTGCGGGTGCACTTAAGGCAAAGCAAGCAACGACAGGCGGTTTTTACCAAGTAGTAAATGACGTATTCACTATGCCAGAGGCGATGAAGCAACTCGCCTGGGTGCAGTTTTTTAGTTGGTTTGCACTGTTTGCAATGTGGATTTACACCACGTCAGCGGTGACCAGTTTTCATTATGGTAGCAGCGATACCAGCTCTGCGGCGTACAATAACGGCGCTGATTGGGTCGGTATTTTGTTTGCTGCTTACAACGGTTTTGCCGCAATTGCCGCGTTATGTATCCCGATCATCGTAAAACGTGTGGGTTTAAAGCTCGCGCATGCCATCAACTTAATATTAGGTGCGCTAGGGCTGGTTAGCTTTATTGTCATCAAAGATCCAACGTTACTTATTTGGCCAATGATAGGCATTGGTTTTGCGTGGGCGTCTATTTTATCACTGCCGTACGCCATGTTAAGTACCTCAGTACCGAGCCACAAAATGGGCGTATATATGGGGATTTTTAATTTCTTTATTGTGATCCCACAATTACTGGCAGCTAGCGTACTTGGCCTCATTTTACGTCACTTTTTTGAGAATCAACCTATATATGCATTAGTGCTAGGCGCTGTGTCATTTGTATTGGCGGCTGTTGCTGTGTTGCGTGTTAAGCACACACAGTAACGTTTGCACGCTCTATCACTAAGAGAAAGAATTAAGGGTAAAAAATGAAAAAATACAACATCATCACCACAAGTTTACTTATGCTCGGTTTAACAGCTTGCAGCACAGAACAAGCAAAAACAGATACACACGTCACTTCGCAATTATCAGCACCGGGTGCGCCTGGCGCAGAGCCATTTTGGGCATACTCAGGTAAAACCGGTATTGGCACGTCATTTGAGCAATACCAAAACGGCGCATACAGCGATAATGCAGCAACAGGCACAGTATCAAAAGTATGGTTTTCGATTGCTAAAGGCATGATCACTGAAACCATGTTTGGGCTTATTCACCAAGCGCAAATTAAAGACATGCAGTTTGTGGTCGTCGGTAAAGACTTTACCGTCACAGAAGCCGACGACCTTGATGTTACGATTGATTATTTATACAAAGATGCGCAAGGTCGCCCGTTATCACTGGCTTACAAAGTAACCAGCAGTGACAAGCAAGGCCGCTTTAGCCTAGAAAAACACATATTTACCGACCCAGATGGCCAAACCTTGTTTGTACGCAGTATTTTTAATACCAAGCTTGAAGGCGTTAAAGCCTATGTAACGGTTAACCCATATATAAATAACAACGGCCTTGATGACTTTGCAAAAACAACGGAGCAAGGCTTGGTTGCTTGGCAGGGTGATAATTACTTATCACTGCAAGGCGCAAAACCGTTTAAACAAACCAGTGTTGGTTTTACAGGCAAGAGCGATGGCCTAAGTGATCTTAAAACCTCACAGCAACTAAATAATGTTTATACCAACACCGGTGAGCAATCAGGTAATGTGAGCTTACTCGCTGAGTTGGGTGAGATTGGCAAAAACAGCCAATTTGATTTAACTCTGAGTTTTGGTAACAACGAGCAAACAAGCTTTAAAGAAGGTCAAGCCAGCTTAAATCGTGGCTATCAACAAGTACTTGATAACTATAATGGTAAAGGCGAAGCGTTGGGCTGGCAAGATTACCTACAAAACCTTGCACCAATTAACACCATGACAGCGCAAACGGCTGATAACGGTAAACTTCTTTACACCAGTGCCATGGTGTTAAAAGCGCAAGAAGACAAAACACATGCGGGCGCGCTTATTGCGTCGTTATCAAATCCGTGGGGCGAAACAGTATCAGCAAAAACGGGTTCAACCGGTTACAAAGCGGTATGGGTACGTGACTTTTATCAAGTAGCCATGGCTTTTATGGCAATGGGCGATACCGCCACGGCTAAAACTGCATTCGAATACCTTGAAAAAGTACAAGTAAACGCTAATACACCAGGCAACAATGGCGATACTGGCTGGTTTTTACAAAAAACGCACGTTGACGGTGAGCTTGAATGGGTAGGCGTACAGCTTGACCAAACAGCCATGCCTATTATGCTTGCGTGGAAACTGCACCAAGCCGATGTGTTAACCGATGCAGAGCTAACTGATTGGTACGGCCGTATGTTAAAACCTGCTGCTGATTTTTTAGTTGATGGTGGTCTTGCTAAAATTTTGTGGAACGACATGCAAATCACGCCGCCAGCCACACAACAAGAGCGCTGGGAAGAGCAAGAAGGTTACTCACCTTCAACAACCGCTGCTGTTGTAGCAGGTTTAATTACCGCCGCTGATATTGCTACACTTGCTGGTGATGACAAAAACGCTAAGCGATACCTTGAAACCGCTAAAAAATACAATAGTGATATTGAAAGCATGATGTTCACCACCGCAGGTAATTTAGAATCAAGCAATTCAGACGGTGAGTATTTTATTCGTATCGGCCAAGATAAAGACGCCAATTCAAATACTAAAATTAATGCCAATAATGGCCGCGAAGGCTTTAATAAAAAGCAAATTTTAGACGGTGGCTTTTTAGAGCTAGTACGTTATGGCGTGCGCGATGCACTCGCCCCAAGTATTGTAAAAACCCTACCTGAGTATGACGATGAAACATTAGCCGATAATTTACAAGTTAAATACAGCTACCAGTTTAGCGATGGCAGCGGTTCATTTCCAGGCTATCGCCGCTATGGTAATGACGGTTATGGCGAAGACGAAGTAACTGGCACCAACTACGCCGAAGGCGGGCAAAATACCCCTGGGCAACGTGGTCGTGTATGGCCGTTTTTCACTGGTGAGCGCGGTCATTATGAAATAGCCGCTGCAAATGCCACACAATCGTTAAACGCAGACAAGCAACAATCTATTAAAAACACTTATGTGAAAGGGTTAGAGCAGTTTGCCAACGAAGGCATGATGCTACCTGAGCAAGTATGGGATGGCGTAGGCAACAACAAAGCAGGCTACCAACTTGGCGAGGGCACCAACTCTGCCACACCACTTGCGTGGACACATGCAGAGTACGTTAAACTGGTACGCTCATTAAGCGACAAACACGTATGGGATCACTACCCAGTGGTTGAAAAAGCACTAAAGTAAGTTTGTTTAATCAGTAATACTGAGCACTCAAAAGCCACGGTTTATAGCCGTGGCTTTTATGGAAATTTAAAATATTAATGCTGTATCAAGTTATGTATCAGCGATTTTATATTGCGTATTATACATAAATAAAATACCTTGATTTTACCTATGATAATCTCGAAAATGGACTCACCACGCCATTGGCACCTTGTTGTAAAACATGTGTATATATCTGAGTTGTTCGCACATCGCTATGGCCTAATTGCGCTTGAACCGTTCGAATATCAGCGCCATTTTGGAGTAAATGCGTTGCAAACGAATGGCGTAAGGTATGCGGTGTAACATGTTTATTAATTTGTGCTCTTGCCGAAGACAATTTTACTGCCTTTCTTACCCCTGAATGATCTAAGTGGTGGCGTCTTATTTCTCCTGTTTCAGGGTCTGTACTTAATTTATGTGATGGGAACAGAAACTGCCATTGTAATGACTTATTAGCACTTGGGTATTTTTTACTAAGTCGATAAGGCATCCATACACCGGCGTACGCATCATTTTTTAAATCTAACTGTAAATATTCATCAACTTGAATTATTTGATTTCTTAGCATTGGTATTAATTCTTCAGCAAGTGTCACAATACGATTTTTATTACCTTTTCCGTTCCAAATGCGTATGTTTTTATAGTCGAAGTCAATATCATGAACTCTTATTTTTACTGCTTCCATCAGCCTTAAACCACTTCCATATAGTAAACTTGCTATCAAATAATGTCGTTTATTTATATGTTTAAAAAATAGCGATACCTCAGCTTGTGTAAGTACGACAGGAAGTTTCTGCTGACGGCTACTCTTAATGAAATTTAAATCTAATGAAAGCTCATTCCTAATAATATGTTTATATAAAAAAGCAAGTGCATTTAAAGCGGTTGCTTGTGTTTTCGCTGCCACTTTCTTAGTGACTGTTAGGTGATTTAAAAATATTTCTACTTCATTATTCCCCATACTGGCTGGATGACGCTTATTATGGAAATGGATATAGGCACTAGTCCAAAATACATAAGTTTCAATAGACTTTTTAGCATAGTGATGGCTATACATATAGTCGATAAGATTATTAAGAAAAGGGGATTTAGTTTTCATTTTAAATGCTATTAACTGTGTTTATATACAGTGTTGGTGATTTTCCTTCTAAGTCAAGAAATAAGGACACTTTCCTTTTTTTACACATTATTAAAAGAACAGCCCGACTTAAAGTTTAAAGCTGGCAATGTGTTACAGTATTTGTTATTAATTATAAGAATAAATAATAGGACATACATTGCTCATAAAAAGAGGAAAGTGTCCTTTGATAAAGTTGTTATATTGCAATATCGAGCTTTGTGCTTATTGCTGTTTTCATAAAACAAACCCAATGCGTATTAGCTCGCTTTCCTGACACGTGACCAAATAGTGGCTTTTCATCGGTTAGCTTTAATATTTCGCTTGTTTTAATCTGTGTTTCGTTCCACTTGAAAATCAAAACACCATTTGTGGCCAACACACGAAAACATTCTGAAAAACCGAGTTTTAAATCTTCTTTCCAGCTTTCGTTAAGCTTTCCGTATTTTTTCTTTTGCCAACCGTTATCCCCAGCTCTGACAAAATGAGGAGGATCAAACACCACTAATTTAAAACTTCCATCATCAAAAGGTAAGTTTCTAAAATCTAGTATTTGATCAGGTTTTATTTCTAGCTTTCTGCCATCGCACAAAATATGGCTTTCATCACGAATATCACCAAATAAAACGTCTGGGTTATCATGATCAAACCAAAACATCTTACTACCGCAACACGGATCTAAAATTTTAGGTGTTTTCATTCTTTTTTACTCTTCTGTTTAATTGCAATATAACAACGCACTTATGTCGGACACGCTACGCTTAGCCGCATAGCGCAAAGGTTAGTTGTCGGCATAAATTTCGTTAAATTGCTTTTGTTCTTGTGTGCTCAACGGTTATTTTGCGTGTGGTTCAATTATTTAGTTTGGTAATGGGAGTGCTGAAAAATCTAATCTTCCTTATTGAGCAATTAACAATGATAGGCAGTATTTAGTTCATTGAATGGCAACAAACGGCAAAGATAGACCGCACGACGGCAATCCAATATATCGACTTCTCTTTACCGAAAGGTAGTAGAGTTATTTCTAATTTGGCGCACTTCCTGCATGATATTGGACATTGACTATGGAGACGACCTATGACACAGATCACAAATACTTTAAGCGTAGCTAATTCATTATTACAGTACAAAACTTCCGAGGTTAAAAATTCTATTGTACCTTCAACTGTACAGGAAACGAAAAGTACAGAAAATGTACGACATGGCTTGGATACATTCATTCCGGATGTCGAAGCAGATCCTTTATTCGCTAAAGAAATGGCTGAAGTCGTTGCATTTATACCTGATAAGTTATTGATGAATTTAAATGACGCCCCCCCACTTTCTGATCCTGTAGCGTACAAGAATTGGGCGGGTATGTCCGAAGAGTTTGATGAAGTCGCATCAAAAGTGACGGGACAACGAATCGAGTTGTTCAATGAAATGAAATCACAAGGTTCATCAGACCAAGAAATTTTTAAAGAGTTATTGTCGTTTAATCATTCACTACCAATGGATTATCAAGTTAAGTCAGGATTGACAAAAGTCGACACCTATGCTTGAAGTGTTTTGCAATTAACGAAACAACTAACAAGTTGCTCAAACGGAAAAATAACAGTTGGCTTGCGCTACGCGCATTATAGCCAACCATTATTTTCCGCTTAGCAAAGCGTTATGTGCCATGGAGGTTTCATTGAAAGATTCAGATAATTCAGAAAGAACTTTAGCTGACGTTGAAAAAACGTTTTATGAAACTCTGAGTAAAAATACTATTTTATCATCTGTAAATAGATCTGCATCAGCACTTGAAAAGTTAGCTGTTAATACTGAAGCTTTAACACAAGAAATAGCAAGCGCTAATGATTCATCTACAAAGTTAACTAAAAGTTTAAATCGCCTTACTTTAGCTGCCGTAATTATTGCTGCTTGTGCACTAGCTTTAGAAGTTATCAAAATGTGCTTAGCTAAATAGCACATAACAAGAACTTCAAACGGAAAAAATACAGTTGGCTGTTTTCACTCCGTTCAACATTTTAGCCAACTGTTTTTTCCGCTTAAGTAGGCGTTATATTTTTATTGGAAGCTAGGTGTATGGAAACTTCTCTGGTGGTATCAATTATAGCTCTAATCGTTGGAGCTCTTTCTGCTTTATATGCAAGGTGGTCAGCAAATCAAGCTAAGCGTGCGAACGACATTGGTAGATTGAATGCTTTACTAGCAATGAAAGAGCACTACCTTAAGCTAATAGAACATCAATATAAATTAGCGGAAACACTTCAAACGAGTTCCAGTGGAATGCAAGCAGTCCGAGAAAAGGTCGCCGATTTAGATACAAGTTTACGTGAAGTAAATGACCAAATAACGCTATACCACGTTAGAATTGTGAAAGACAAAATATAACAAGCGCCTAAACTCCGACAATGTAAAGTTGTCATGGTTTTGGCAAACAACGCAAAAAGCCATGCCAACACATTGCGTGTTAGGCGGGCGTTATATGCTTTTCAAACTACGGAGTATAACTTGGCAAAATTATTTGAAGGTATAGAAAAAGATCACTCCAATGCAGACATTGGATGGATGAACAATAAGTCTCCCTTCTATAACGAAGGTTATAAAGCCGCCGCGCGTGAGTTAACTTTAGATTATGGTGGTAGATCAACAACTGAAAAAGATACTTTGGTATTTCCTGTTGTATTTCTTTATCGGCAATATATAGAGTTAACATTAAAAGACCTTATTCGTGAGTTAGATAATAAATTAGGCTATAAAAGAAATGACAATATTCTTGCACAGCACAAATTACTGCCACTTTGGGACGCCGCAATAAAACAATATGATACTTTTATAAAACAAGAGAATATAACTCTCGTGTTTACCTCAACATCACATAAAGAGCGCATTATTGTTAATCAATTTAACCAAATTGATGAAGATTCATTTTCTTTTAGATATGCATCAGATAAAAAAGGGAAAGAGACTCTTGGAGGTGTTGACTACATAAGTGTAGACAATTTTAAAAGTCAAATTGAACAAGTTGTAACCTATATAGAAAAAATGATAGAAACACTTTGTCATACAAGCATATAACAAGTTACTCAAACGGACGCTAAACAGTTGGCTAGCACTCGTTCCTCGTACATTTTAGCCAACAATTTTGCGCCGCTTAGTAAGGCGTTATATGCAAAATCAAACTGGAGTATCTGCTGGAAATGATTCCTGAATTCAAAAGTAAAAAATTTAAGTGTCCAAACTGTAAAGTTGTGTCACAGCAAAGATGGTTTGACAGTCAACTTTCTAGTAAAGCTGCTAACAGCATTATTGATAATGTTTTTTACGAATATCGTTAGCAAAATAGAGAAGACACCCATCCTAAAGTTTGTATTTCGTCAATTTTTTACTAAAGTTTAATTAGTATAAAAAACAAATAGGGTGAAATATGGCTACTGCAAGAAAACGGCAAGTAAGTTTGGCAGATACAAAGTATTATCACTGTATTTCACGTTGCGTTCGGCGTGCATTTTTATGTGGTGAAGATCATTTTACTGGCCAATCCTACGAACACCGCAGAGGTTGGGTTGAAGATAAGCTATTAGAGTTAGCCAAGGTATTTTGTATTGATGTGTGTGCTTATGCCGTAATGAGTAACCACAGCCACTTAGTACTCTATGTTGATGATAAAAAAGCAAACAGGTTGAATGACAAAGCAATTGTTATGCGCTGGCATAAACTGTGTAAAGGCACCTTGCTAACGCAGAAATACGTACAAGGTGAGAAGCTAAGCAAATCAGAGCTCATCTTTTTTAATCAAACGGTCAAACAGTATCGCGAACGCTTATCAAACATTAGCTGGTTTATGCGGTTGCTAAATGAAGATATAGCGCGCAAAGCGAATAAGGAAGACAACTGCACAGGCCGGTTTTATTCGCTGCCATCCATGGCGCTCACCCTTCGGGCCGCCTAAGGCGTTCAAAGTTGTTCCTTACAACTTTGTGGGAAGGTCGCTTTAAATCACAAGCTTTGTTAGACGAAGCAGCACTTGCAGCATGTATGGCCTATGTAGACTTAAACCCCATTAGAGCGAAAATGGCTAATACCCTAGAAGAGTCTGACCATACCAGTGTTCAAAAATGTTTAACAAGCGCGACAGAAGGTAAGCAACCTAAACAGTTACTTCGCTTTGCAGGTATGTCGCGTCAAATAATGCCTAAAGGACTGCCATTTGAGGTTAAATCATACCTTGAACTTGTTGAGTTAACAGGACGAATAGTACGGGAGGATAAACGAGGGCATATTGATAATTCTAGTCTTCCTTTACTAGAAAGATTAAATATATCCCCAGAAAACTGGTTAAAAATAACCACTCAATTTACACGTGTGTTTCATGGTGCAGTAGGCAGGGCATCATCACATGAAAGTTATTGTGAAAACCTCAACCGCAAACGGCGAACAAACATGAGTAACTGTGAAAAGTTATTCG